>NZ_VMLM01000039.1:0-9774 GCF_013276695.1 Streptococcus sp. 4155 | reverse complement strand
GGCAAGGTGAAGCTGACGTAGTTTGAAGAGATTTTCGAAGAGTATAACCATTCAGGAAATTTCGATAACCCTCTACAATTTCCAGTCAAATAAATTGCATTCGTTTTCTCAAGCAGGTATACTAGTATGGATAAATAAAAAATTTAGAAAATTTAAGAATAGAAAAGAGAACAAATCTTATGGCAAAAGATATTCGTGTCTTACTTTACTACCTTTATACTCCAATTGAAAATGCAGAGCAATTTGCTGCAGATCACTTGGCTTTCTGTAAATCAATCGGCCTTAAAGGCCGTATCCTAGTCGCTGACGAGGGAATTAACGGAACAGTTTCAGGTGACTATGAAACAACTCAAAAATACATGGACTACGTTCACAGCCTCCCAGGCATGGAAGACCTTTGGTTCAAGATTGACGAAGAAAGTGAACAAGCCTTCAAGAAGATGTTTGTTCGCTACAAGAAAGAGATTGTCCACCTTGGTTTGGAAGACAACGACTTTGACAATGACATCAACCCACTTGAAACAACAGGTGCTTACTTGTCTCCAAAAGAGTTCAAAGAAGCGCTTCTTGATAAAGATACCGTTGTCCTTGACACACGTAACGATTATGAGTACGACCTAGGACATTTCCGTGGGGCTATTCGACCAGACATCCGCAACTTCCGTGAGTTACCACAATGGGTTCGTGATAACAAGGAAAAATTCATGGACAAGCGTGTCGTGGTTTACTGTACAGGTGGTGTTCGCTGTGAGAAATTCTCAGGCTGGATGGTCCGTGAAGGCTACAAAGATGTCGGCCAATTGCACGGAGGAATCGCAACTTACGGTAAAGACCCAGAAGTCCAAGGTGAGCTTTGGGATGGGAAAATGTACGTCTTTGACGAGCGTATCGCCGTAGATGTCAACCATGTCAACCCAACCATCGTAGGGAAAGACTGGTTTGATGGGACACCATGTGAACGTTATGTCAACTGTGGAAATCCTTTCTGTAACCGTCGCATCTTGACGTCAGAAGAAAATGAAGACAAGTATCTTCGTGGATGCTCACACGAGTGCCGTGTTCACCCACGTAACCGCTATGTTTCAGAACATGAATTGACACAAGCTGAAGTGATTGAGCGCCTAGCCGCTATCGGTGAAAGCTTGGATCAAGCAGCTACTGTATAAGATCAAACAGTCCTCAGGGGCTGTTTTTCTATGCTTTGTACTCAAAAATCTAAAGTTTGTTTCTGTATCTTTCAGGAAAACAAGGTATACTATATGTAAACGATTTCAAAGGAGTCCAGTTATGGCGAAAACATTTTTTATTCCAAATAAACAGAGCATTTTAGGAGAACAAGAGATTTTGACTGCCAAGTCCATCTTGGCCTTGCTAGATGGTTTGGAGTCACATAGCTATGATGCGGTTTATCTCCGTCAGCCTCTTAACCGTCTTGAGTATATCGAGTGTGCGATAGTGGGGCAATCGCAATTTCTTTTTAAGGTCAGTTATGCTGATGGTCAAAAGGCTTACCGTGTCGATCTTCCTGACCTACTAACAAAGACAGACTGGCAGATTATCAAGTCATTTTTAGATGCTCTGCTTGCTTATACAGGAACTGAGATTGAAGGACTAGATGGTTTTGATTTTGAAGCTTATTTCCAAGCAAGTATTCAAGCCTATCTAGCAGACACTGGAGCGCGCTTTACGATTTGCCAAGGAATTTTTAATCCTGTTTTCTTTAGTCATGAGGATTTGAAAAGCTTTTTAGGGGAAGATGGTTTGGCACAGTTTGAAGCGCGTGTGCGTGAAGTTCAAGAGACCGATGCCTACTTTGCGAGAGTTTCCTTCTATCAGGATGGAGAAGGGCAAGTGCATGGTGTTTACCATCTGGCTCAAGGCGTCAAGACCGTTTTGCCGAGAGAGCCATTTGTTCCTGCAGCCTATATTGAGCAATTGGTGGATAAGGAAGTCCAGTGGGAGATTGACTTGGTTCAAATCACAGGAGACGGCTCTAAACCAGAAGACTATGAAGCCATCGCCCGCTTGGACTATGCAAAATTCTTAGAGGTATTACCCCCATCTTTTTACCACCAACTAGACGCCAATCAATTAGAAGTGCAACCCATCTTAGACAAAGATTTTAAAACATTAGCACAAGAAGAGTAAAGCAGAAGCAGGTCAATCGACTTGCTTTTTGATATATAAAAAATCCTGCCATGAAAGACAGGATTGCTACTCAATGAAAATCAAAGAGCAAACTAGGAAGCTAGCCGCAGGCTGCTNNACTGACAAAGTCAGGAACATATATCTATGGTAAGGCGAAGCTGACGTGGTTGAAGAGATTTTCGAAGAGTATGAATTTTAAAGAAAGGCCAAGATACGGAGATAATCCCCAATCAGTGCCACTTCAGCTACAAAGAAGAGGAGGATAATGACTCCGTTCACAAGGACAGACAAGAATAACTGATAGAAAGAGTCGCTTTCACTTGCTTGACTTGGTCTTGTAATGATATGGAGACTGGCAAGCAGAATGATTCCAATGCTAATCACACACAAGAGGGCTGTAAATCGCAGGCTGTCAAAGAAGGCAAAGAAACTAGCAGTGGCAGTGAGGAAGATTGGAATTGCTAAGAGTTGACTATATTGTTGGAGACCCTTTTCTAGCGTCCAGTCCTTTTCTTGGTAGATAAATCGTCTCACGACGAAACTACCCAAGAGGAATGAAAAGAAGAAGAGCGTTGTCGCTACTAGGATAGAGACGATAGAAAAAAGAGTTAAAGGAGCTAGCTGCTCAGGGAAGCGACTGTTAATGCTTGCTATATGTCCATAGTAAGCATGTTTGATGTGATAGATACTAAAGAAAAAGGAAGATGCAGAAAACAGAATGAGCAAGAGAAAGGCTGTGTAGCTGTGTGTGCTACTTGTTTCAAGCTTGCTTGTAGGAGATTTGATCGCTTCCACTAGCCAAGACCAAAAATCAAGCGCTTGCTCTTTCCATTTATCCCTAGATTTTGGAACTTGGTCGGGGATATAGGGACTTTCTAAAGATTTACTGATAAGAAGTGGCTCTTTCGTGGTTGCTTTTTGCTGAGGAAGAGCTTCTTGGCTTTCTTCAGCCATAGTGACTTTTTCTGTTTCTTTAGGAAGGTCTGGCTCTTCTTCAGTAGAATCTAATGCTTTCTTTTCTTCTATTTCTGTTCTCGTTTCACCGTCTTCAGGCGTTTCAATTGTCTCTTCTTGCTGGCTTTCCAATTCGACTTCAGCTTGAGAGACTTCCTCCTCTAACTGAGTATTTTTTTCAATTGGTGTATCGAGATCGGCTATCCTTTCTTCAGCCTTGTCTGCAACCTCTTGAGCTTGCTCTTCAGGCTTGTTCTTGCTTGTTGTTTTTACAAAATCATTACTTTCAAACCATTCTTGTTTCATGGTAGAACCTCCTTTTAGTTAGATAAATAGTTTCCATAGTAGCAGATGTAAGCGTTTTTGTCAACGTCTGCTTGGGGTGGATATTAGTTCAATATCATCATCAGATCTCGCAATGAGTTGATCCTTGACATCGGTTTTTTCAGTTTTGTAAGGGTTGCTTAATTCCGTACCTCTTGATTCAGGCTCTTCTCTTGTGAATTGGAAGATAGAACCGTAGTTACTTGAGATGTCCCAGTTAATTCGTTGGCTTTCTTTTTGGTCTAGGATGATTCTGAGATAATCTTTGGCAGTCAGTTCAACCTTACCATGGACTTGGATATTTTCAGCGTGGAAGTGATTCTCTGTTGACTCTAGCTGACTATCTGTAAGGTCTGTATCAAAGATATTGACGATATTGGGAGTTGTGAGTTTACTGTTTTTGATACGACTTCCTTCAATTCGGAGGATATAGCCGTTTGTATTGAGGGTCGCATTTTCAAGGCTAGCATTTATGATGGTGGTTTGTCCGCGATTGGCTGAGATGTTGATCCCTTTTAGAGTTCTCCCTTTCGGTAGTCCGATGATGACATCATTAAAACGATTAGATGAACTACTTACAATATGGAGAATCCCATCAATTCCAGAAGAGATAAATGGACTTTCAGACAGTTTCTTATCAGTGAGACTCAGAGTTCTATCGTTCTGATTGGTGATAAGATCATGGTGAGCAGAAAGAGATGGATGGTAAGAAATGTGGATTTGATCATCGAAAGAGTCTGTGATGGTCAGCGCGTGTTGGTGGAGAGTGATTTCTAGGTTTTCGACTTCCTTGCCAAAGGTTAGTTCTTCCGTACGGCTATCATAGACAGGTTCTTTGGACATGGAAAGTAGGCTCTTAATCCCGTCAGATTGGATGCCTACAAAGAGCAGGATAAATCCGATAACGGTAGTCACCACACCAAAAATGAGAAATCCTTTTGTCAATTTACGCATGCTGGTCACCTCTCTTTCCTTTTTTGAGAACAAATTGCACCAAGCGAACAATGAGTAGACCGAAGAAGCGGGCTACATAGGAAATACCTAGTAAAACTAGCGAAGAAGCACCGATGGCTAGTAAACCAGAACCGAAAATCAAGATAAAGGCTGATTTGGCTTGGGCGAGAACAGTGAAACTTTCAACTAAAAATAGGAATCCGCCGATGATACCCAGTATGGAAACCGCAAAGAAAGCCAAGATGACAGTCAAGGCTGCCACAAAGATTGCGAACAGGGACACGAGGATGGCGATTCCCAGAGGAATACCAATAGGGGCTGCAAGGAGAGCTAACAAGGCGATATGCAAAATTTGTCGGTTATTCTTTTGAGCAGATGCCTCATTGATTTTTTTATCGAGAAGATTGGAGAGGACTTCGTGAGCTGCTTCCTTAGGAGTTCCTAAGCTAGCGATGAGTTCTTCCTCTCCTTCGACTCCAGCATCGTCAAAGAGCTCTCTGAAATAGTCCATGGCTTCAATTTGGTCAGCTTCAGGTAGTTTCTTGAGATAGAGTTCTAGCTGAGTCAGGTATTCAGTTCTTGTCATGGCGGATACTCCCTTCTATGATGCCATTGATGGTGTCTGTATAGAGTGCCCATTCATCTTTTAGGGTCAAGAGCTGTTCTATACCACCATTTGTCAAGGAGTAGTATTTGCGCATGCGACCTTGGAACTCTCTAGAATAGGTTGTCAGAAAGCTATTGCCTTCCAATTTTTTGAGAATGGGATAGAGTGTGGATTCTTTGATATTAGCGATCAGCTTAATGGTTTGGCTAATCTCATAACCATAAGAATCCCCTTTTTCCAGTACGGCCAAGATGAGAAATTCAATCAAGGCAGAGGATGTTGGAAAGTACATGGGAAACCTCCTTTTCTAATGTGTAGGATTTTTATATATAATTTTTCTACACATACATTGTACATCTAAAAGAAAGCCCTGTCAAGAGAAATGTGTAAAATTTTTATATATAAAAAACTTCTAGCTAAAACTAGAAGTTTAAAGGATCTTATCCGCTCTGTCCACTGTAAAGAGGGCCACAGTCATCAGGATATCGATGAGCAAGAGGGCAGCTACAGATGGTACCCAAGAGTGGAACAGGTCAAAACTGTAACCAAAGAGGGTTGGCCCAAAGGCTGCTAGGATATAGCCTCCTGTTTGAGATAGGCCGGACAATTGGGCTGTCTTTTCAGGGGCGCTTGTCTTGAGTGAAAAGTTGACCATGAGATAAGGGAAGAGGGCACTGGTTGCGGTTCCGATGAGGAGATGGATGGCAAGCCAGTAAATGAAATGATTGATTGGGAAAAAGAGCATGGAAATGCCGACCACACCAGCTAGTGAAACCAGAGTGAGCATGAGCTGACGGTTGCGAGTAGATAAACTGGTTGTCAGGCTTGGGATGGTCATTGAAAAAGGAATGCTAATCAGAGATAAGATAGAAGTCAGCAAGCCAGCTTCGTGACTGGATAGACCTGCATGGATAGACATGGTAGGTAACCAGGTCATGACGGTGTAAAAGATCAAGGATTGAAAACCTGAAAAGATAATAATTGCCCAAACCTGTTTATTACGCATGACCTTTATTTGACTTTTTTGTTTGGTTTGTGGAGCTAGTCTATGATTATAGCGGTGATTTGGGAGCCAGACCAAAAAAGTTGCTAGACAGAGTAACGTGAGGAGGAGGATAAGTCCTTTCCAAGAACTGGCTTGTGTAATGGGCACAGCTAGATAGGAAGCCAGAGCCGTTGCAATCCCCATAGAGGTTACATATAAGGTGGTCAGAAAACCAATTTTCTTTGGTTGATTGGCTTGGATAAGACTAGGAAGCAGGACATTGATGACTGCGACACTTGCCCCAACCATCAAGGTTCCTAGATAGAGCAGGGGCAGATTGATTAGTCGAATGAGTGAGCCGATGGTCAAGAAGAAGAGGCTGTAGGTGAAGAGATGCTCCAAGCCGATTTTCTGAGCCAGTCGGGTAGAAAATGGTGAAAAGAGGGTAAACATAAGGAGAGGCAGGCTGGTCAAGACACCAAGCGAACTAACTTCTACCTCCAGACCTTGCGAAATATTTCCCAAAATAATGGGTAAAACAGTAAAAGGAGTTCGCAAGGAAACACCAATCAGGATAATACCTGGAACAAAAAAGAGTGATTGCTTTTTCATATAATACCTCTTCTAGCTGATTTTAATAACAGCTTATTTTAAGGCTTTTTCACTATAATGTCAAGTAAGGTTTCTGGCTTTCAAGATAAAAATGGGAAAGTCTTGAAAATTATGATAGAATGGTGGAAGGAAAAATTCAGGAGAGTAGTAGTGACTCAAAATGTTGAAAGTCTTCTCGTATCCATTGTAATCAGTGCATACAATGAAGAAAAATATCTGTCTGGTCTAATTGAAGACTTAAAAAATCAAACCTATCCTAAAGAGAATATTGAAATTCTATTTATAAATGCTATGTCCACAGATGGGACCACAGCTATCATTCAGCAATTGATAAAGGAAGATACAGAGTTTAACTCAATTAGATTGTATAACAATCCTAAGAAAAATCAAGCTAGTGGTTTTAACCTGGGAGTTAAACATTCTGTAGGGGACCTTATTTTAAAAATTGATGCTCATTCAAAAGTTACTGAGACTTTTGTAATGAACAATGTGGCTATTATTCAACAAGGTGAATTTGTCTGTGGGGGGCCTAGACCGACGATTGTCGAAGGAAAAGGAAAATGGGGAGAGACCTTGCATCTTGTTGAGGAAAATATGTTTGGCAGTAGCATTGCCAATTATCGAAATAGTTCTGAGGATAGATATGTTTCTTCTATTTTTCATGGAATGTATAAACGAGAGGTTTTCCAGAAGGTTGGTTTAGTAAATGAGCAACTTGGCCGAACTGAAGATAATGATATTCATTATAGAATTCGAGAACATGGTTATAAAATCCGCTATAGCCCAAGTATTCTATCTTATCAGTATATTCGACCAACATTCAAGAAAATGCTGCATCAAAAGTATTCAAATGGTTTGTGGATTGGCTTGACAAGTCATGTTCAGTTTAAGTGTTTATCATTATTTCACTATGTTCCTTGTTTATTTGTTTTGAGTCTTGTGTTTAGTCTAGCATTGTTACCGATCACATTCGTATTCATAACTTTACTATTAGGCGCCTATTTTTTACTTTTATCACTACTCACTTTGCTGACTTTATTAAAACATAAAAATGGATTTCTAATTGTGATGCCCTTTCTTTTATTTTCCATTCACTTTGCTTATGGCCTTGGGACGATTGTAGGTTTAATTAGAGGATTTAAATGGAAGAAGGAGTACAAGGGAACAATAATTTATTTGGATAAAATAAGCCAAATAAATCAAAATATGCTACAATAACAATATAGTAAAACTCTTTTAAGGAGGAGTAAATTTCTATGAATAAAAAACTAACAGATTATGTGATTGATCTGGTGGAAATTTTAAATAAACAACAAAAGCAGGTTTTCTGGGGAATATTTGATATTTTCAGTATGGTGGTTTCCATCATTGTATCTTATATTTTATTTTATGGGCTGATTAATCCAGCACCTGTTGACTACATTATCTATACGAGTTTGGCCTTCTTGTTTTATCAATTGATGATTGCATTTTGGGGCTTGAACGCGAGTATTAGTCGTTACAGCAAGATTACGGATTTCATGAAAATCTTTTTTGGTGTGACTGCTAGCAGTGTCTTGTCATATAGTATCTGTTATGCCTTCTTGCCACTCTTCTCCATCCGTTTCATCATTCTCTTTATCTTGTTGAGTACCTTCTTGATTTTATTGCCACGGATTAGTTGGCAGTTAATCTACTCCAGACGCAAAAAAGGTAGTGGTGATGGAGAACACCGTCTGACCTTCTTGATTGGTGCCGGTGATGGTGGGGCTCTCTTTATGGATAGTTACCAACATCCAACCAGTGAATTAGAACTGGTCGGTATTTTGGATAAGGATTCTAAGAAAAAGGGTCAAAAACTTGGTGGTATTCCTGTTTTGGGCTCTTATGACAATCTGCCTGAATTAGCCAAACACCATCAAATCGAGCGTGTCATCGTTGCGATTCCGTCGCTGGATCCGTCAGAATATGAGCGTATCTTGCAGATGTGTAATAAGCTGGGTGTCAAATGTTACAAGATGCCTAAGGTTGAAACTGTTGTTCAGGGCCTTCACCAAGCAGGTACTGGCTTCCAAAAAATTGATATTACGGACCTTTTGGGTCGTCAGGAAATCCGTCTTGACGAATCGCGTCTGGGTGCAGAACTGACAGGTAAGACCATCTTAGTCACAGGAGCTGGAGGTTCAATCGGTTCTGAAATCTGTCGTCAAGTTAGTCGCTTCAATCCTGAACGCATTATCTTGCTCGGTCATGGGGAAAACTCAATCTACCTTGTTTATCATGAATTGATTCGTAAGTTCCAAGGGATTGATTATGTACCTGTGATTGCGGACATTCAAGACTACGACCGTCTCTTGCAAGTCTTTGAGCAGTACAAACCTGCTATTGTTTATCATGCGGCAGCCCACAAGCATGTTCCTATGATGGAGCGCAATCCAAAAGAAGCCTTCAAAAACAATATCCGTGGAACTTACAACGTTGCTAAGGCTGTTGATGAAGCTAAAGTGTCTAAGATGGTTATGATTTCGACAGATAAGGCAGTTAATCCACCAAATGTTATGGGAGCAACCAAGCGCGTGGCGGAGTTGATTGTCACTGGCTTTAACCAACGTAGCCAATCGACCTACTGTGCAGTTCGTTTTGGGAATGTACTTGGTAGCCGTGGTAGTGTCATTCCAGTCTTTGAACGTCAAATTGCTGAAGGTGGGCCTGTAACGGTCACAGACTTCCGCATGACCCGTTACTTTATGACCATTCCAGAAGCTAGCCGTCTGGTTATCCATGCTGGTGCTTATGCCAAAGATGGGGAAGTCTTTATCCTTGATATGGGCAAACCAGTCAAGATTTATGACTTGGCCAAGAAGATGGTGCTTCTAAGTGGCCACACTGAAAGTGAAATTCCAATCGTTGAAGTTGGAATCCGCCCAGGTGAAAAACTCTACGAAGAACTCTTGGTATCAACCGAACTCGTTGACAATCAAGTTATGGATAAGATTTTCGTTGGTAAGGTTAATGTCATGCCTTTAGAATCCATCAATCAAAAGATTGGAGAGTTCCGCACTCTCAGTGGAGATGAGTTGAAGCAAGCTATTATCGCCTTTGCTAATCAAACAACCCACATTGAATAAAAAAGAAAAACGCATATTATCAAGTTAACAACCTTGGTAATATGCGTTTTATTATGTAGAGACTTATACTCTTCGAAAATCTC
>NZ_VMLM01000038.1:18925-19159 GCF_013276695.1 Streptococcus sp. 4155 | reverse complement strand
TTAAGTGATAAAGTCGGGATTATAGCAGAAAGAAAGGCTTTTTTCAATGAAGAAAATAAGATGCTTTATAGGATAAAGCGAGCCTTTCCAATCGGCTGAGACACTTTCAGTCAATTTTTTCTTGCTTTCTGCTCCTGAAAAAGATATACTTTGCAAATAAAATAATTCAATACTCAATGAAAATCAAAGAGCAAACTAGGAAGCTAGCCGTAGTCAGCTCAAAGCACTGCTTTG
>NZ_VMLM01000038.1:0-18884 GCF_013276695.1 Streptococcus sp. 4155 | reverse complement strand
TGACGAAGTCAGCTCAAAATACTGTTTTGAGGATGCAGATGGAAGCTGACGCGGTTTGAAGAGATTTTCGAAGAGTATAAACTGCTTATAAAATAAAAAGGAGCCCTGATGGAACATATTATTTATCAGCTTGAAGAGGATTTGGCAATTATTACTTTAAACCGTCCTGATGTCGCTAATGGTTTCCATATTCCCATGTGTGAGGAGATCTTAGAAGCCTTGACTCTGGCAGAAGAAAATCCAGCTGTGCATTTTATCTTAATCAATGCCAATGGAAAGGTCTTCTCAGTTGGGGGAGATTTGGTAGAGATGAAGCGGGCAGTGGATGAGGATGATATTCCATCATTGACAAAAATCGCAGAGTTGGTCAATACGATTTCTTATAAAATCAAGCAAATAGCCAAACCTGTTTTAATGGAAGTTGACGGTGCTGTTGCAGGTGCCGCAGCGAATATGGCTGTTGCGGCAGATTTCTGTTTGGCGACGGATAAGGCTAAGTTTATCCAAGCCTTTGTTGGTGTTGGTTTGGCTCCAGATGCAGGGGGAATTCATCTCTTGAGCCGCAGTATCGGTGTGACGCGTGCTGCTCAATTAGCTATGACAGGAGAGGCTTTAACGGCAGAAAAAGCCCTAGAATGGGGGTTGGTTTACCGCGTTTCTGAAGCTGAAAAACTTGAAAAGACGAGAGAACAGCTTCTTAAAAAATTAAGACGTGCTTCAAGTAATTCCTATGCTGCCATTAAGAAGTTGGTTTGGGAGAGCCAGTTTAAAGACTGGCAGGGTTACGCTACTTTAGAACTGAACCTACAGAAATCCTTAGCTCAAACAGAGGATTTCAAAGAAGGAGTGCGAGCTCATTCGGAGAGAAGAAGACCTAAATTTACAGGAAAATAAAAAATACTTGCATCATTCTTTGAATTTTGATATAATTCTTTCTGTCAAATGTTTTGATTGTAAAAGTTTTTTGAAGAAGGAGGGATATGAAAAATGGACTACCAACGAATCAATGAATATTTAACATCTATATTTAACAATGTCCTTGTAATTGAGGAAGTGAACTTGAGAGGTAGTCGTTTTAAGGATATCTCCATCAAAGAAATGCATACGATTGATGTCATCGGTAAGGCTCCAGATGTGACTCCAAGTCAAGTGTCAAAAGAGTTGATGGTAACTCTTGGAACTGTTACGACAAGTTTGAACAATTTAGAGCGTAAGGGCTACATTGAGCGAGTTCGGTCAGAACAGGATCGTCGTGTGGTGCATCTGCATTTGACAAAGAAGGGGCGCTTGATCCATAGACTGCATAAACGCTTCCACAAGGCCATGGTAGAAAAAATTATTGATGGCATGAGCGAGGAAGAAATTGATGTTATGAGCAAAGGTTTGACTAATCTTTACCAATTTTTGGAGGATTTGAAATAATGGCTTTTGCAAAAATAAGCCAGGTTGCTCATTATGTGCCAGAGCAAGTGGTTACAAATCACGACTTGGCTCAGATTATGGATACCAATGATGAGTGGATTTCAAGTCGAACGGGAATACGACAAAGGCATATTTCAAGAACAGAATCTACCAGTGATTTGGCTACGGAAGTTGCTAAGAAACTGATGGCAAAAGCTGGAATAATAGGAGAGGAACTGGATTTTATCATCCTAGCTACCATTACTCCAGATTCGATGATGCCCTCTACAGCTGCTCGTGTTCAAGCTAATATTGGTGCTAATAAAGCCTTTGCTTTTGACTTAACCGCGGCTTGCAGTGGATTTGTATTTGCTCTTTCAACTGCTGAAAAGTTTATCGCTTCTGGTCGCTTTCAAAAAGGCTTGGTGATTGGTAGTGAAACCCTCTCTAAGGCAGTCGATTGGTCGGATCGATCAACAGCTGTGTTGTTTGGAGATGGTGCTGGTGGTGTCTTGTTAGAAGCTAGCGAGCAAGAGAATTTCTTAGCTGAGAGTCTCAATAGCGATGGAAGTCGCAGTGAGTGTTTAACTTATGGGCATTCAGGTTTGCATTCTCCATTTTCAGATCAAGAAAGTGCAGATTCATTTTTGAAGATGGATGGACGCGCAGTCTTTGATTTTGCCATTCGAGATGTAGCCAAGTCTATCAAGCAGACTATTGAAGAATCTCCTATAGAGGCGACAGACTTGGATTATCTGCTATTGCATCAGGCTAATATCCGTATTTTGGATAAGATGGCTAGAAAAATTGGTGTTGACCGAGACAAACTTCCAGCCAATATGATGGAATATGGCAATACCAGTGCAGCCAGTATCCCGATTTTACTTTCAGAGTGTGTAGAACAAGGTCTCATCCCTTTAGATGGTAGCCAGACTGTTCTTCTATCAGGCTTCGGTGGAGGCTTGACCTGGGGCACGCTCATTCTTACAATTTAGGTAATCATGTGGTGAACACATTGTTATAAAAAACTATTTATTTTAAAGGAGTCCTATCATGGCAGTATTTGAAAAAGTACAAGAAATTATCGTTGAAGAACTTGGAAAAGATGCATCAGAAGTAACACTTGAATCAACTTTTGATGATTTGGACGCTGATTCATTGGACTTGTTCCAAGTAATCTCAGAAATCGAAGATGCTTTTGATATCCAAATCGAAGCAGAAGATGACTTGAAAACAGTTGGTGACTTGGTTGCCTACGTTGAAGAGCAAACAAAATAATACTCAATGAAAATCAAAGAGCAAACTAGGAANNTACTTGAGTACGGCAAGGTGACGCTGACGTGGTTTGAATTTGATTTTCGAAGAGTATAAGCAGAATATAGATAGAAGGAGTAGGGAAACCCGCTCCCTCTTGTTTAGGCAATAGTTTGATTGTCAAATTATGACAGTATCGAACTATTACGTAAGCAAGAAACGATGGAGGCACTATGAAAACGCGTATTACAGAATTATTGAACATTGATTATCCTATCTTTCAAGGAGGAATGGCTTGGGTTGCTGATGGTGATTTGGCAGGGGCTGTTTCTAAAGCTGGAGGACTAGGGATTATCGGTGGGGGAAATGCCCCGAAAGAAGTTGTCAAGGCAAATATTGATAAGATCAAATCATTGACGGATAAACCCTTTGGTGTCAACATCATGCTCTTGTCTCCCTTTGTGGAAGATATTGTAGATCTCGTTATCGAGGAAGGTGTTAAGGTAGTGACAACAGGTGCAGGAAATCCTGGTAAATACATGGAACGTTTCCATGAAGCTGGGATAATCGTTATTCCTGTCGTTCCTAGTGTTGCTTTAGCTAAACGCATGGAAAAAATCGGTGCAGACGCTGTTATTGCAGAAGGAATGGAAGCTGGGGGGCATATCGGTAAATTAACAACCATGACCTTGGTGCGACAGGTAGCCACAGCTGTATCTATTCCTGTTATTGCTGCAGGAGGAATTGCGGATGGTGAAGGTGCTGCGGCTGGCTTTATGCTAGGTGCAGAGGCTGTACAGGTGGGGACACGGTTTGTAGTTGCAAAAGAGTCGAATGCCCATCCAAACTACAAGGAGAAAATTTTAAAAGCAAGGGATATTGATACTACGATTTCAGCTCAGCACTTTGGTCATGCTGTTCGTGCTATTAAAAATCAGTTGACTAGAGATTTTGAACTGGCTGAAAAAGATGCCTTTAAGCAGGAAGATCCTGATTTAGAAATCTTTGAACAAATGGGAGCAGGCGCCCTAGCCAAAGCAGTTGTTCACGGTGATGTGGATGGTGGCTCTGTCATGGCAGGTCAAATCGCAGGGCTTGTTTCTAAAGAAGAAACAGCTGAAGAAATCCTAAAAGATTTGTATTACGGAGCAGCTAAGAAAATTCAAGAAGAAGCCTCTCGCTGGGCAGGAGTTGTAAGAAATGACTAAAACAGCCTTTTTATTTGCTGGTCAAGGTGCCCAGTATCTAGGGGTGGGACGGGATCTCTATGATCACTACCCTATTGTCAAAGAAACGATTGATCGAGCGAGTCAGGTGCTCGGTTATGATTTGCGTTATCTCATCGATAGGGAAGAAGACAAACTCAATCAGACCCGCTATACGCAACCAGCCATTCTAGCGACTTCGGTTGCTATCTACCGTTTATTGCAAGAAAAGGGCTATCAGCCTGATATGGTTGCTGGTTTATCTCTTGGAGAATACTCTGCCTTGGTGGCAAGCGGCGCCTTGGATTTTGAAGATGCGGTTGCCTTGGTAGCTAAGCGTGGAGCCTATATGGAAGAAGCGGCTCCTGCTGACTCTGGCAAGATGGTAGCAGTTCTCAATACGCCAGTAGAGGTCATTGAAGAAGCCTGTCAAAAAGCTTCTGAACTCGGAGTGGTTACTCCAGCCAACTATAACACACCTGCACAAATCGTCATTGCTGGAGAAGTGGTTGCAGTTGATCGAGCGGTTGAACTTTTGCAAGAAGCAGGTGCCAAACGCTTGATTCCTCTCAAGGTGTCAGGTCCCTTTCACACCGCTCTCCTTGAACCTGCTAGCCAGAAACTAGCTGAAACTCTAGCTCAGGTAAGTTTTTCAGATTTTACTTGTCCCCTAGTCGGCAATACAGAAGCTGCTGTGATGCAAAAAGAGGACATTGCTCAGCTCTTGACGCGTCAGGTCAAGGAACCCGTTCGTTTCTATGAAAGTATTGGGGTCATGCAAGAAGCAGGCATAAGCAACTTTATCGAGATTGGACCGGGGAAAGTCTTGTCAGGTTTTGTTAAAAAAATTGATCAAACTGCTCACTTAGCTCATGTGGAAGATCAAGCGAGTTTAGTAGCACTTTTAGAAAAATAGACTAAAATAAGTAGAAGTTTTGAAAGGAAAAAAATGAAACTAGAACATAAAAATATCTTTATTACAGGTTCGAGTCGTGGAATTGGTCTTGCCATCGCCCACAAGTTTGCTCAAGCAGGAGCCAACATTGTCTTAAACAGTCGTGGGGCAATCTCAGAAGAATTGCTCGCTGAGTTTTCAAACTATGGTATCAAGGTGGTTCCCATTTCAGGAGATGTATCAGATTTTGCAGACGCTAAGCGTATGATTGATCAAGCTATTGCAGAACTGGGTTCAGTAGATGTTTTGGTCAACAATGCAGGGATTACCCAAGATACTCTTATGCTCAAGATGACAGAAGCAGATTTTGAAAAAGTGCTCAAGGTCAATCTGACTGGTGCCTTTAATATGACACAATCAGTCTTGAAACCGATGATGAAAGTTAGAGAAGGTGCTATCATTAATATGTCTAGTGTTGTTGGTTTGATGGGGAATATTGGTCAAGCTAACTATGCTGCTTCTAAGGCTGGCTTGATTGGCTTTACCAAGTCTGTGGCACGTGAAGTTGCTAGTCGGAATATACGAGTCAATGTGATTGCTCCAGGAATGATTGAGTCTGATATGACAGCTATCTTATCAGATAAGATTAAGGAAGCTACACTAGCTCAGATTCCGATGAAAGAATTTGGGCAGGCAGAGCAGGTTGCAGATTTGACAGTATTTTTAGCAGGCCAAGATTATCTAACTGGTCAAGTGGTTGCCATTGATGGTGGCTTAAGTATGTAGCGAAAGCTAGAGGTGAAAAGAATGAAACTAAATCGAGTAGTGGTAACAGGTTATGGAGTAACATCTCCAATCGGAAATACACCAGAAGAATTTTGGAATAGTTTAGCAACTGGGAAAATCGGCATTGGTGGCATTACAAAATTTGATCATAGTGATTTTGATGTGCATAATGCGGCAGAAATCCAAGATTTTCCGTTCGATAAATACTTTGTAAAAAAAGATACCAACCGTTTTGATAACTATTCTTTATATGCCTTGTATGCAGCCCAAGAGGCTGTAAATCATGCCAATCTTGATGTAGAGGCTCTTAATAGGGATCGTTTTGGTGTTATCGTTGCATCTGGTATTGGTGGAATCAAGGAAATTGAAGATCAGGTACTTCGCCTTCATGAAAAAGGGCCCAAACGTGTCAAACCAATGACTCTTCCAAAAGCTTTACCAAATATGGCTTCTGGGAATGTAGCCATGCGTTTTGGTGCAAACGGTGTTTGTAAATCTATCAATACTGCCTGCTCTTCATCAAATGATGCGATTGGGGATGCCTTCCGCTCTATTAAGTTTGGTTTCCAAGATGTGATGTTGGTGGGAGGAACAGAAGCTTCTATCACACCTTTTGCCATCGCTGGTTTCCAAGCCTTAACAGCTCTCTCTACTACAGAGGATCCAACTCGTGCTTCGATCCCATTTGATAAGGATCGCAATGGGTTTGTTATGGGTGAAGGTTCAGGGATGTTGGTTCTAGAAAGTCTTGAACACGCTGAAAAACGTGGAGCTACTATCCTGGCTGAAGTGGTTGGTTACGGAAATACTTGTGATGCCTACCACATGACTTCTCCACATCCAGAAGGTCAGGGAGCTATCAAGGCCATCAAACTAGCCTTGGAAGAAGCTGAGATTTCTCCAGAGCAAGTAGCCTATGTCAATGCTCACGGAACGTCAACTCCTGCCAATGAAAAAGGAGAAAGTGGTGCTATCGTAGCTGTTCTTGGTAAGGAAGTACCTGTATCATCAACCAAGTCTTTTACAGGACATTTGCTGGGGGCTGCGGGTGCAGTAGAAGCTATCGTCACCATCGAAGCTATGCGTCATAACTTTGTACCAATGACAGCTGGGACAAGTGAAGTATCAGATTATATCGAAGCTAATGTCGTTTATGGACAAGGCTTGGAGAAAGAAATTCCATACGCTATTTCAAATACTTTTGGTTTTGGAGGCCACAATGCAGTTCTTGCTTTCAAACGTTGGGAGAATAGATAAGTATGAATTTAAACGATATTAAAGACTTGATGACTCAATTTGACCAGTCAAGTTTGAGAGAATTTTCTTATAAAAATGGGACGGATGAGTTGCAGTTTAGCAAGAATGAAGCGAGACCTGTGCCTGAAGTTGCAACTCAAGTCGCTCCAGCACCCGTTCTAGCAACACCGAGTCCAGTAGCTCCTACATCTGCTCCAGCAGAGACTGTAGCAGAAGAAGTTCCAGCTCCAGCTGAAGCAAGTGTGGCTACTGAGGGAAATCTTGTAGAGAGTCCACTTGTTGGAGTGGTTTACTTGGCTGCTGGACCAGATAAACCTGCCTTCGTTACAGTTGGTGATAGTGTCAAAAAAGGTCAAACATTGGTCATTATCGAAGCCATGAAAGTCATGAATGAAATCCCAGCTCCTAAGGATGGTGTGGTAACGGAAATTCTCGTTTCTAACGAAGAAATGGTTGAGTTTGGTAAAGGATTGGTACGAATCAAATGATCGATATTCAAGGAATCAAAGAAGCCCTTCCCCACCGTTATCCTATGCTCCTAGTGGATCGTGTCTTGGAAGTGAGCGAGGATACCATCGTTGCCATAAAAAATGTGACCATCAACGAGCCTTTCTTTAACGGTCACTTTCCTCAATACCCAGTTATGCCAGGTGTTCTGATCATGGAAGCCTTGGCGCAAACAGCTGGTGTGTTGGAGTTGTCAAAACCTGAAAATAAAGGAAAACTGGTCTTTTACGCTGGTATGGATAAGGTCAAATTCAAGAAGCAAGTTGTACCAGGCGACCAATTGGTTATGACAGCGACTTTTGTAAAACGTCGTGGCACCATAGCCGTGGTTGAAGCAAAGGCTGAAGTGGATGGCAAGCTTGCAGCTAGTGGTACTCTTACCTTTGCAATTGGGAACTAAGGAGGTTCTCCATGTTTCGAAAAATTTTAATTGCCAATCGTGGTGAAATTGCGGTTCGTATTATCCGTGCGGCGCGTGAATTGGGGATTGCGACCGTAGCAGTCTATTCAACTGCTGATAAGGAAGCCCTTCATACGCTTTTGGCAGATGAAGCGGTTTGTATCGGTCCTGGTAAGGCAACTGAGTCTTATCTCAATATTAATGCGGTTCTATCAGCTGCAGTCTTGACTGAGGCAGAAGCCATTCACCCCGGTTTTGGGTTTCTCAGTGAAAATTCCAAATTTGCAACTATGTGTGAAGAAGTGGGCATCAAATTTATCGGTCCATCTGGTCATGTTATGGATATGATGGGGGACAAAATCAATGCGCGTGCTCAGATGATTAAGGCTGGTGTGCCTGTTATTCCAGGTTCAGGTGGAGAAGTGCATAACTCTGAGGAGGCCTTGATTGTTGCTGAAAAAATTGGCTATCCTGTTATGCTCAAGGCTTCAGCAGGTGGTGGTGGTAAAGGGATTCGTAAGGTTGAAAAACCAGAAGACCTTGTTTCAGCCTTTGAAACTGCCTCTAGTGAAGCCAAGGCCAATTATGGCAATGGTGCCATGTACATAGAACGGGTTATCTATCCAGCTCGTCACATCGAGGTTCAAATTCTAGGAGATGAACACGGAAATGTAATCCACTTGGGGGAACGGGATTGTTCTCTACAACGGAACAACCAAAAGGTTTTGGAAGAAAGTCCTTCGATTGCAATCGGGAAAACGCTGCGTCATGAAATCGGTTCTGCTGCTGTTCGAGCGGCGGAGTCTGTTGGCTATGAAAATGCAGGGACCATTGAGTTTCTTCTTGATGAAGCCAGTGGCAATTTCTATTTCATGGAAATGAATACTCGTGTACAAGTAGAACATCCAGTAACAGAATTTGTTTCAGGTGTGGATATCGTTAAGGAACAGATTCGCATTGCGGCAGGTCAACCTCTGTCTGTTAAGCAAGAAGATATTGTCCTACGCGGTCATGCCATCGAGTGTCGTATCAATGCAGAAAATCCAGCCTTTAACTTTGCTCCAAGTCCAGGTAAGATTACTAATCTCTATCTACCAAGTGGTGGAGTTGGCTTGCGCGTGGATTCAGCAGTTTATCCAGGTTATACCATTCCGCCTTATTATGATAGTATGATTGCCAAAATCATCGTACACGGTGAAAACCGTTTTGATGCCTTGATGAAAATGCAACGTGCCCTCTATGAATTAGAGATTGAAGGGGTGCAGACCAATGCAGATTTCCAGCTTGACCTCATTTCAGATCGCAATGTCATTGCTGGAGATTACGATACTTCCTTCTTAATGGAAACCTTCTTACCCAAATATCAAGAAAAAGAATAAAATGACTTCAAGAGTTTAAACCGAAAAGGGGAATCAATGGCTCTATTTAGTAAAAAAGATAAGTATATTCGAATCAATCCCAATCGTTCGGTTAGGGAAAAACCTCAAGCTAAGCCAGAGGTTCCAGATGAATTATTTTCCCAGTGTCCAGGCTGTAAGCATACCATCTATCAGAAGGATCTGGGAAGTGAGCGTATCTGTCCACATTGTAGCTACACCTTTCGTATTTCTGCCCAAGAACGCTTGGCTTTGACGATTGATATGGGAACCTTCAAGGAATTGTTTACAGGGATTGAAAGCAAGGATCCCTTGCATTTCCCTGGTTATCAAAAGAAACTAGCAACTATGCGTGAAAAAACAGGTCTGGATGAAGCCGTTGTGACAGGAACAGCTCTTATAAAAGGTCAGACTGTGGCTCTTGGGATTATGGATTCCAACTTTATCATGGCTTCTATGGGTACGGTTGTAGGTGAAAAAATCACTCGTTTGTTTGAGTATGCGACTGTCGAAAAATTGCCAGTTGTCCTCTTCACAGCCTCTGGTGGAGCCCGTATGCAGGAAGGAATCATGAGTCTCATGCAGATGGCCAAGATCTCTGCAGCAGTTAAACGGCATTCAAATGCTGGTCTCTTTTACTTGACCATTTTGACAGATCCAACGACAGGTGGTGTGACAGCTTCTTTCGCTATGGAAGGTGATATCATTCTGGCTGAACCACAGAGCTTGGTCGGTTTTGCTGGGCGTCGTGTCATTGAAAATACGGTTCGTGAAAGCTTGCCTGAGGATTTCCAAAAGGCAGAATTCCTATTGGAACATGGCTTTGTGGATGCTATCGTTAAAAGAAGAGACTTGCCAGATACCATTGCTAGCCTAGTCAGATTGCATGGAGGGAGTTCTAGATGAATATTGCAAAAATAGTCAGAGAAGCGCGTGAGCAGAGTCGCTTGACAAGCTTGGACTTTGCGACAGGCATTTTTGATGAATTTATCCAATTACACGGTGACCGTTCTTTTCGTGACGATGGTGCAGTTGTTGGTGGTATCGGCTGGCTTGGAGACCAAGCTGTAACAATGGTTGGTATCCAAAAAGGCAAGAGTTTACAAGATAATCTCAAGCGGAATTTTGGTCAACCGCATCCAGAAGGCTACCGCAAGGCCCTACGGTTGATGAAACAGGCTGAAAAGTTTGGCCGTCCAGTTGTGACCTTTATCAATACAGCAGGTGCCTATCCTGGTGTCGGTGCGGAAGAACGCGGTCAAGGAGAAGCTATCGCTCGCAATCTCATGGAAATGAGTGATCTGAGAGTTCCTATTATCGCTATCATTATCGGTGAAGGTGGTTCAGGTGGGGCTTTGGCTCTAGCAGTCGCAGACCGTGTTTGGATGCTGGAAAATTCTATTTATGCTATTCTCAGTCCAGAAGGCTTTGCTTCCATTCTATGGAAGGATGGCAGTCGTGCCATGGAAGCAGCAGAACTGATGAAAATCACTTCACACGAACTGTTAGAAATGGACGTAGTAGACAAGGTGATTTCTGAAGCAGGACTTTCTAGCAAAGAACTGATTAAGAATGTTAAAAAAGAACTCCAAGCTGAGCTAGCTCTACTTTCACAAAAACCGTTAGAAGCGTTGTTGGAAGAGCGCTATCAACGGTTTAGAAAATACTAATACTCTTCGAAAATCAAATTCAAACCACGTCAGCTTCGCCTTGCCGTATATATGTTACTGACTTCGTCAGTTCTATCCACAACCTCAAAACCGTGTTTTGAGCAGCCTACGGCTAGCTTCCTAGTTTGCTCTTTGATTTTCATTGAGTATAATTCTTTAGAATACGCAAAAACTAGAACTGACTGCCAGTTCTAGTTTTTATGTGGTTCTTACTCTGTGCAGAGGGGAAAGTCAAAAGGTGCCTGGAAGACCAAACACCTTTTTGATTATTCATTTTCTTCAGTTACAAATTGACTAAGCAATCCATTGATAAAACGGGCTGATTTTTGATCTGAAAAATTCTTGGCAAGTTCAATGGCTTCATTGACTGCTACCAGCTGAGGTGTATCAAATGATGTGATTTCAAAGATACCCAAGCGTAGTAAGTTTTTTTCGACCAAAGTCAAACGTTCAACTGTCCAGCCTGACTTGAGGTGCTGGTTGATTTGTTTATCCAACTCTTCTTTTTGAGCTTGGATACCAGAAACCAAGTTTAGAAGAAAGGCTGGGATTTGCACATCTGCATCTTCACGGTCATGTGTGTAGGCAAAGCGACAAGCCGTTTCCATATCTGTACCGAATTCAAGGCTCATAAGAGCTTGAAAAGCGCATTTACGAAGTTCGCGTCTAGATTCTAATAATGGACTAGTCATTGAGGAAGTCCTCGTTAAATAGATCTTTCAACTCAGGTTTTGGTGTTTTATCTGGAACGATTCCTGTAACATGGATATTGACAGCAGAAAGTTCCACATCAGCCATATCATGGACAGCATCTTTGACCGCTTTTTGAATAGCAAGAGCCACTTTTGGTACTTTCACACCGTACTCAAGGTAGAGGTAGATGTCAGCAGTTAGTTCTTCATTGCTTTCTTTTAAGTAGACACCACGACCAAGAGAGAGTTTTGATAGGGTGTCAGATACGGATTTATTTGAAAATGAGTGGACACCCTCAACTTTAGCAGTTGCGATGGCAATAATTTTTTCAAGTACACGTGGAGCGATAACGATTTCGCCAAATTGTTCTTCAATTCCCATAGAATGACCTCTTTCTAGAGATTAGGCACGAGAAACGTAAGTTCCTTCTGCAGTGTTGATGATCAATTTTTGTCCAGCTTCGATGAAGTCAGGAACGTTGACAACAAGTCCAGTTTCCATAGTTGCTGGTTTACCAGAACCTGTAACAGTAGCACCTTTGATAGATGGTTGTGTTTCAGCAACTGTCAATTCAACAGTAGTTGGTACAGTTACACCGATTACTTCAGTTCCGTAGAATTGGATTTTCACATCAGAGTTTTCAAGGATGTAAAGCAACTCATTTTCAACATTTACGACTGGTATTTCGTATTGGTCGTAAGTTTCAGTGTTCATGAAGTAGGCAGTTTCATCCATTTTGTACAAGTATTGAGCTGGAACAGTTTCGATAATAGCTTGTTCGAATTTTTCTTCTGGACGGTAGCTTGTATCAAATGTAGAACCAGTACGGACATCACGCAATTTCATACGCATGATTGTGTTCCCTTTACCTGGTTTGTGGTGGCTAGCTTCCAAAACGCGGATCAATTTTCCGTCTGCAGTTTCAAATGTCATACCAGCTTTCAATTTGCTTGCTTCAATCATGTTTTTACCTCTTTAATAAATATTATTACTCTTCATTTTACCATAAAATCTTCTGGAAATAAAGCCAAAATAGTTATTGGGAGATGGTAGGGGAGAAAAAACCAACCTCAAGGCTGGTTTCTTTTACATATTAATCTTCTTTCAACTTCGCCAATTCCTGTGCAAGTAGTTTAAGGGCAACTTGTGGGTTGGCTTGGCCTTTGGTTGCCTTCATAAGGAATCCTGTAAAGGCCTTGTCGGCGTTACGTTTGCCTGACTTGAAGTCGGCAACAGCAGCTTCGTTATCGGCAAAGACTTGGTGGATGATTGGGATCAAGATAGCTGGATCTGAAATTTGAACCATACCTGCTTTTTCCACGTATTCACGCGCGCCACCGCCATTTTTAGCTAGATGGACAAAGACTTTCTTGGCAATCTTAGATGAAATAGTACCGTCTTCGATGATGGCAATCATTTCAACCAAGTTTTCTGGTGTCAATTCGATTTGTTCCAGTGTTTTACCTTCAGCATTCAAGAACTGAGCGACTTCCCCTTGGAGCCAGTTAGAGACTTGTTTGGCATCACCACCTAGGGCAACAGCTTTTTCAAAGAAGTCAGAAGTGACTTTATTAGCAGTCAACTGACTAGCATCGTAGTCTGATAAACCAAGGTCAGATACATAACGCGCACGACGTTCTTTTGGAAACTCTGGCAACTCAGTCCGCATTTCTTCGATCCACTCGTCTGAAATTTCAAAGAGGGGTAGGTCTGGTTCTGGGAAGTAGCGGTAGTCTGCAGCACCTTCCTTGACACGCATGAGGATGGTTGCCTTGTTGGCTTCATCGTAACGGCGTGTTTCCTGGCGGATTTGACCACCTGAACGAAGGATTTCGGCTTGACGTTGAACTTCGTATTCAAGACCTTTGCGAACGTTTGAGAAGGAGTTGAGGTTTTTCAACTCAGTTTTGGTACCGAATTTTTCTTGACCATAAGGGCGAAGGGAGATGTTGGCATCCACACGCATAGAACCCTCTTCCATCTTAACGTCAGAAATGCCAGCGTACTGGATAACTTCCTTGAGGGCTGTTAGATAAGCGTAGGCTTCCTCTGGGGAACGCATGTCGGCTTCAGATACAATCTCAATCAAGGGTACCCCTTGGCGGTTGAGGTCAACGTAAGAGTAGCCATCTGTACCGTGGGTGTTTTTACCAGCGTCTTCCTCTAGGTGGGCACGTTCGATACCGATTTTCTTAGTCGTACCGTCTTCAAGCTCCACTTCAATCCAACCGTTATAACCGATTGGCTCATCAAACTGAGAAATTTGGTAGGCCTTTGGATTATCAGGGTAGAAGTAGTTTTTGCGGTCAAAGTGCATCTTTTTATGGATGTCCATGTTGAGGGCAAGAGCAGCCTTGATTCCGGCATCGACAACCCCTTTATTGAGAACTGGCAGAACTCCTGGGAAAGACCAGTCAATCACGTTAGTGTTGGCATTTTGATCATTTCCGAAGTGGGCAGAAGTAGGTGAGAAGATTTTTGAATTGGTGTTGAGCTCTACGTGGACTTCAAGTCCGATGACTGTTTCAAAGTTCATTAGTTGTCACCTCCAAAAATCTCGGGTTGTTGTTTGTGGTAGTCTGTTGTTGCTTCAAAAGCAGCAGCAGCTTGGTAAATGGTTTCCTCAGAGTACTTGGGACCAATCAATTGGAGTCCGACAGGTAGACCTTGAGAGAATCCAGCAGGAATCGAAATTCCAGGCAGTCCTGCCAAGTTTACAGGTATGGTCAATAGGTCGGCTAAGTACATGGCAACTGGGTCATGGTTGAGAGAATTCAAGTCATAGGCAACACTTGGAGCAGTTGGACCCAAAATCAAATCATAATCCGCGAAGACTTTTTCGAAATCTTGAATGATAAGTGTACGGACCTGTCCAGCCTTCTTGTAGTAGGCATCGTAGTAACCTGATGAAAGACTGAAAGTACCCAGCATGATACGGCGCTTCACTTCTTCACCAAAACCTTGGCTACGGCTGTTTACATAGATTTCATCAAGGTTGATTGCATCTTCTGCGCGGTAGCCGTAACGGATACCGTCAAAGCGTTGCAAGTTTGATGAAGCTTCTGATGAAGCGATGATGTAGTAAACGGCAACACCGTATTTAGAGTGAGGAAGGCTGACTTCTTCGACGGTAGCGCCCAATTTTTCAAAGTGTTTGGCCGCGTTTAAGATTGTTTCCTTAACCTCTGGATCAATTCCTTCGCCTAGGTATTCCTTAGGCAAAGCAATTTTCATGCCCTTGATGTCTTGGCCGATTTTTGAAGTAAAGTCGGCGATGCGGACAGGAGCAGAAGTAGAGTCTTTAGCATCTTCGCTGGCAATAGCGTTGAGCAAGAGGGCATTTTCCTTAACAGTTGGTGCGAAAGGTCCGATTTGGTCTAATGAGCTACCGAAGGCAATGAGACCGAAACGAGAAACTGTTCCGTAGGTTGGTTTGAGACCAACGATCCCGTTGAAGGCAGCAGGTTGGCGGATGGAACCACCCGTATCAGAACCAAGTGACAAGGGGACTTGTCCTGAGGCTACAGCTGCAGCTGAACCACTTGATGAACCACCAGGAACCTTGCTGTGGTCCCAAGCATTTTTAGTTGCTCCGTAGTGAGAAGTCTCACCAGAACCACCCATGGCAAATTCGTCCATGTTAGTTTTTCCTACGACAATCATGCCCTTGGCTTTTGCATTAGCAACCGCAGTTGCATCAAAGATCGGCTCGTAGTTGTAGAGCATTTTTGAGGCAGCGGTTGTGAGAATACCGTCTGTAGAGATGTTATCCTTTACTGCAAGCGGAATTCCTGAAAGGACATTATCAGTGTCAATTCCAGCTTCATCAATGGCTTTAGCTTGAACAAGAGCTTGCTCTTCAGCGATGGTAACAAAAGCGTTGATAGCTGTCTCGCGAGACTTGATATCTTCAAGCGTAGCTTGTGTTAATTCTGTTGCAGAAATTTCCTTAGAGACAAGGAGATTGTGCAAGTCTTCAATGGTTTTATTGTTGAAAGTCATTAGGCATTTCCTCCATCGTCTAGGATAGCTGGTACCTTGATATAGTAGTTGTCTTTTTCAGGTACGTTTTTAAACAAGCGATCACGGTCTGTTCCTTCTTCAGCCACATCAGGGCGGAGTACGGTCTTGCGGTCAGCCATGGTCGTAGTAGGTGCGACACCAGTTGTGTCAACTTCGTCCAGCAATTCAACCATGTCAACAATTTTAGACAAGGTCGTTGCAAAGGCAGCAGTTTCTTCTTCAGAGAATTTTAATTTTGAAAGATTGGCAATGTGTGTTACCTCTTCTTGCGTAATTTTCATCTTACATCCTTTCGTGAAATGATGATTTTTAGTCTGTTCTATTTTACCATATTTTCCTATAAATAAGGGAGGGGGAAGTGAAAAGAAATAGAAATTGAAAAAAATGCTAAAATCCGATATAATGGAGTGTTGAAAGGAATGGTAAAATCCAATGTAAAAATCATTCTTAGCTATTGAAACAAGAAAAATAGAGAATCAAAGAAAGAGAACTTATGAATATTCAAGAAGAAATTAAGAAACGTCGTACCTTTGCCATCATCTCTCACCCAGACGCGGGGAAAACAACCATCACTGAGCAGTTGCTCTACTTTGGGGGCGAGATTCGTGAGGCTGGTACCGTAAAAGGAAAGAAAACAGGGACTTTTGCCAAGTCTGACTGGATGGATATCGAGAAGCAACGTGGGATTTCGGTTACTTCATCTGTGATGCAGTTTGACTACGATGGCAAGCGCGTGAATATCCTTGACACACCAGGGCATGAGGATTTCTCAGAAGATACCTATCGTACCTTGATGGCGGTGGATGCTGCGGTCATGGTCGTGGACTCTGCCAAGGGTATCGAGGCGCAGACAAAGAAATTGTTTGAAGTTGTCAAACACCGTGGTATTCCAGTCTTTACCTTTATGAACAAGCTAGACCGTGACGGTCGTGAGCCACTGGACCTCTTGCAAGAATTGGAAGAAGTCTTGGGTATTGCGAGCTATCCGATGAACTGGCCAATCGGGATGGGGAAAGCTTTTGAAGGGCTCTATGACCTCTATAACCAACGCTTGGAGCTCTATAAGGGGGATGAGCGTTTTGCCAGTTTAGAAGATGGGGACAAGCTTTTTAGCAGCAATCCTTTCTACGAGCAGGTAAAAGATGATATTGAACTTTTAAATGAAGCTGGAAATGAGTTTTCAGAGGAAGCTATCCTTGCTGGAGAATTGACACCTGTCTTCTTCGGTTCGGCTTTGACAAATTTTGGTGTGCAGACCTTCCTTGAGACTTTCCTTAAGTTTGCTCCAGAACCACATGGACACAAGAAAACAGATGGCGAAATTGTGGATCCTTACGACAAGGATTTTTCAGGATTTGTCTTTAAAATCCAAGCCAATATGGACCCTCGTCACCGTGACCGCATTGCCTTTGTCCGTATCGTATCTGGTGAATTTGAGCGCGGTATGAGTGTTAACCTGCCTCGTACTGGTAAGGGGGCTAAACTGTCTAATGTTACTCAGTTTATGGCGGAAAGTCGTGAGAATGTGATCAATGCCGTGGCAGGTGATATTATCGGGGTTTACGATACCGGTACTTATCAAGTTGGGGATACCTTGACAGTTGGTAAAAACAAGTTTGAATTTGAACCACTGCCAACCTTTACTCCTGAAATTTTCATGAAAGTTTCTGCTAAGAATGTTATGAAGCAAAAATCCTTCCACAAGGGGATTGAGCAATTGGTGCAAGAAGGTGCTATTCAGCTTTATAAGAATTACCAAACAGGTGAGTACATGCTAGGCGCTGTAGGTCAACTCCAGTTTGAAGTCTTTAAACACCGCATGGAAGGCGAGTACAATGCAGAAGTAGTTATGAACCCAATGGGTAAAAAGACCGTTCGTTGGATCAAGCCTGAGGACTTGGATGAACGGATGTCGTCAAGTCGCAATATCTTAGCCAAAGACCGTTTTGACCAACCAGTCTTTCTCTTTGAAAATGACTTTGCCCTCCGCTGGTTTGCGGACAAGTATCCAGATGTAGAGTTGGAAGAGAAGATGTAAATCGTTACAAATGACTAGCAACATAAAGTTGCTGTCATTTGACGGTAACCGCTATGGCGGCTTACCTAAACGCTTCACTAGGAAAAATCCACGAATGGTATCGATTCGTGGACTTTTCCGTCGTAATGGGAAAGAAGCGAACTAGCTAACTGCTTCACTAACTGAGTTTTACAAATGGAATCGATTTGTAAAACTCAGTGTCGTAGTTCAGTAAAGTTACTTGATTGTGTAACAATCTAAGTAACTAACGCCAAGTTTCTATGGAACTTGGCTAGGCGCTCCACTAGTAAAGTTTTACGAATCGATATTATTCGTAAAACTTTACGTCGTAACTGGTAGTGAGCGGTCTAGCTAACTGCCTCACTAACTACGTTTGGCAAATAGAATCGATTGGTCAAACTACGTGTCGTAGTATAACAATCGGCTTACCTAAACGCTTCACTAGGAAAAATCCACGAATAATATTGATTCGTGGATTTTTCCGTTGTAGCAGAAAGTAGGTAGCCTAGCTAACTGCCTTACTAACTACGTTTGGCAAATGAAATCGATTTGTAAAACTCCGTGTCGTAATGTAAAAATTGTAAACCGTAATGAGACTTCATCTAAAATCTCCACTGGTATGGTTTTACGAACGAATAGGCGAAAATAATGGTTACGTAGAAACATATGATGGGAATAAAAAGAAATAAGATAAAGAGTGAAAGAAGAGAAAAAAGCGATTGTCTTAGGTGCAGATAATGCTTATATGGATAAAGTTGAAACAACAATAAAATCTCTTTGTGTTCATCATTATAATCTTAAGTTTTATGTTTTTAATGATGACCTTCCGCGAGAATGGTTCCAATTGATGGAAAAAAGACTAGAGACTTTGAATAGTGAGATTGTGAATGTTTAGATTGACAGTAGTATTCTGAAAGGTTATCGTCTCCCCTTTGCGGGACTTTCATATGCGGCTTTTTTAGGTATTTTATTCCAAAGTATGTAAGCGAGTCTCGTGTACTGTATTTGGATTTAGATATTGTTGTAAGAAAATCGATAGATGAGCTGTGGGATTTGGACTTGACGGCTATACCCTTAGCTGCAGTTAGAGATGATTTTTATACACATAATTTTAATTCTGGTGTTCTGTTAATCAACAATGGTATGTGGAGAGCAGAAAATGTCACGCAAGACCTGATTTAAGACACAAATAAAAAATCTTCCAATTCTCTGTTTCCGTGTCTGAAGGTTTCTTTTCCTTTCTGTTGATAGACTAGTAGCAGACGATTGATTTGTCTTTCAGAAAGATTAAGTTCGACACAGGCTTGTTTCTTTGTTTTCTTTCCTTGGGCAATAGCTGTTATAGTCATTTAGTTTTAACAAAGCGTTCCAAACATTCA
>NZ_VMLM01000037.1:0-2759 GCF_013276695.1 Streptococcus sp. 4155 | reverse complement strand
GTTAATTTCATAATAAAAATACCCCAAAAGTTAGATTTTTTCTGTCTAACTTTTGGGGTGCAGTACATCAACACCTGATACTATGCGTTTTTCTGATTTTTAGGACTTTTGACTCAGTCTCTTTTTGTTTTATTTGACATGTTTGGCAAGTTCTTCTTGAGCCTTTTTATTAGACTCTTCTTTTTCTTTCATCCATTTTTCCTGAGCTTTTTGGTATTCATCTACAGTGACTGCCTTGTCTTGAATTTCAAGGTATTTATATAAGACTGGCTCACTTGTACCTTTATTTCCTGACAATGCAAATGGTATTGTAAATGGTACCATCTTAGACAAGATTGGACGCCCTGTACGAGATGTAGTTGGAATAATCAAAGCACTATCTGTCAGCCAAGCTTGGGCTGAAGCGTATTTATCATAGCGTTTAGCAACATCTGTAGCCTCATCACCAGCTTCAGTAACCAATTTTTCGTAGTCATATAGACCTACTTTTTTAGCAGCTACATTATCTTCCCCTGAGTCAAATCCTAAATATGTTTTAGTACTTTCTCCTACAGAAGGTTTGATAATATCAAGGTAGGTTGATGGATCGGCAAAATCAGGACCCCAACCGACATTATCTGATAAATCCCAGTCTTCGCCAGCAGCATTTTCAGCAAATAAAGTTACATTAAGCAATTCATCTTTTTGCAATTGTTGGATATCAATAACGACATTATCAGTTCCTAAAGTTGCTTCCAAGGATTGTTTCATAGATTGGACACGTTGAACTTTTGTAGTTGCTGTCTGGTCAACAGGCATATCTAGGTGAATTGGGAAAGTCACACCTTCTGCTTGTAAAGCGGACTTAGCCTTGGCAAATTCAGCCTTGGCTTTTTCTGGATTGTAGAGACCATCTTGTGAATCGGCCAGATTAACATCCTTCCATTCATCCCCATAGGTTACTAATTTTTCTTTGACCATATCGCCAAAGTTTTTCCCATCTGCTTGAACAAATGTTGGTGGCACAAAGAGATTACGCAAGATTTTGCTTGCTCCAGTTTCTCCATTCAACTGAGCGGCATAGGCTGTACGGTCAAATCCAAAGGCAATAGCCTGACGGAAATCCTTATTTAAGAGAGCCTTTTTAGTAGATGTCTTTTGTTCTTCGCTAGTCTTAGATGTGTATTTATAAGATTGACGGTCAATATTTGTCCCTACTAGATAAGTCGTAGAGTCTTGTTGAGTATAGACGATATTGTCTTTCATACTCTTCTCAAGCTCTGCGAAACTTGCACTTGTTGGATAAAGACGAGCTGCTGTAAGGCTACCATCTTTAAAGTTTTCTGCTGGTTTGCTGGTATCTTGCCCATCCCAGAATGACAATTTAACTTTGTCAATGTGCACATTGTCCTTATCCCAATAGTTCGGATTTTTCGCAAATTCAACGGAAGATTTGGTCACAATGGATTTCAACAAATAAGGACCGTTATACAAGAGACTACTTGGATCCGTAGCTTTGGCAAAATCATCCCCTTTTGAATTCAAAAACTCTTCATTAACTGGCGCAAGCACACCCATTGTTGTTTTGGAATTCCAAAAACTTTCAGGTTTGTTCAAGGTGTATTGGATTGTTTGGTCGTCAAGGGCTTTAATCCCGACTTGAGTGAAGTCTGTGATTTCACCTTTGGCATAGGCATCCAGACCTTTGATTGAATCCTGTACCAAGTAAAGGGCTTCTGCTTTCTTATCTGTTGCATATTTAAGTCCTGTTACAAAGTCCTGAGCCTTAACAGGAGCATACTCTTCTCCCTCAGATGTATACCACTTGGCATCCTGACGAATCTTATAAGTATAAGTCAAGCCATCCTTAGAAACTGACCAGTCTTCTGCCAATGAAGGAACAAGGTTCCCGTATTTATCATTTTCAAGCAATCCATCAATCACATTACTAGTAATCTCAGAAGTTGCTGCCTTACCAGTTGTCAAATAGTTGAGATTATCTGGATGTGTCTCGTAAGTAAATGCAAAGGTTTTTTCACCTTGAGCACCTGAACCCCCAGAACAAGCAGCTAAAACACCAACTGCTAATAAGGTTACTCCCGCAAGAGCCAATACTTTTCTTGTTTTCATAGTATTCTCCTTTGTTTTTTATTCATTATAGACTCTTTTTCAAGTCCTGTCAATAGAATTTTCTGAATTTTAAGAGTTATTTGTTATATTTGATATATTCTGAAAAATAAAATTGTTCATTTATGCCAAAAAAGCCAACAGAGATTCTCTTCTGATAACCAGAAAAGAATCTTGTTGACCTTCCTTCTAATACTCATCTACTTTCAAAAAGCATTCTAGTCCATCTCCGATTAACGATGGACTTTATCACCTCCTTCTCCAGTCCTTGTATAACATCTTGGAGTTGATTCATGACATCTTCCAAAGTTCGAAAGGCTTTATTCTTAAATCCACGTTTACGAATCTCTTTCCACACTTGTTCAATGGGGTTCATCTCTGGTGTGTATGGAGGAATAAAGGTAAAGCCAATATTAGTCGGAATCTTTAAGGTACTTGATTTATGCCATATGGCATTGTCCATAACGAGTAAAAGATAATCATCTGGATAAGCTTGTGAAAGCCCTTCTAAAAAGGCGTTCATCCACTCAGTATGACATCCACCAGCGATTAAGAAAAATGATTCGCCTGTATGGGCATCAACAGCTCCATAACAATAGCAAAATTCTCGTATATGGTGACTATGGACATGTGGACCTACTCCCATTGGAGCC
>NZ_VMLM01000036.1:0-55262 GCF_013276695.1 Streptococcus sp. 4155 | reverse complement strand
TACTATTATACAGTCTTTTCAAACTTTGTCAACACCTTTTTAAAATTTTTTTTAAACTTTTTACAATTTTTTGGCGAGAAGTCATCTAAATGGAGGCTAGCCCTCATGCCTGGTTTGGAGCAGAAACCTCTAACTTACACCTAGCCATTGATGATGCTTCTGGCAATATCCTAGGGGCTTATTTTGATAAACAAGAGACCTTGAATGCTTACTATCATGTCCTCGAACAAATTTTAGACAACCACGGCATTCCCCTTCAAATCAAAACAGATAAAAGAACAGTCTTTACCTATCAAATCTCCAACTCTAAGAAAATGGAGGACGATACCCATACACAATTCGGATACGCCTGTCACCAACTGGGGATTCTCCTTGAGACAACCGCTATCCCTCAAGCTAAAGGGAGAGTCGAAAGACTCAATCAGGCACTACAATCTCGCCTGCCTATTGAACTGGAACGAAACAATATTCATACCTTGGAAGAAGCCAATACTTTCCTTCTTTCCTACATTCAAACCTTTAATGAACAGTTTGGAAACAAGACAAAACTCTCTGTCTTTGAGGAGGCTCCTAAGCCCTCTGAACGAAATCTCATTCTGGCTAGACTGGCGGAGAGAGTCGTCGATAGTGGACACCATATCCGATTCCAAAATCGTTGCTATATCCCTGTTGAACAAGGAAAAGAAGTCTACTTCAGCAGAAAGACGAAAGCATTCGTTATAAAAGAAGTTGACGGTGACATCTACCTCAATATCGCTGACAAGATCTATCACACAAAGGAGCTACTAGTTCATGAACTCTATTCGAAAAACTTTGAATCAGAACCAGAACAAAAAAAGAAAGACGCAAGTATGTCCCTCCACAAACCCATCCGTGGAAACTCACATCTTTCAAACAATATCTTCAGAAAAATAAAAAGGATTATGAAGAGTTTACTAGTGAGGAGCTTCATTCTCCTCAGCTACAAGTATAATCTATTTCTCGCTAAATGGGAAGCTGTTCCTTAAAGGAAATCACTCTATCCCTTACATTTAGGAGAGAGAAAGTAAGGAGTCTAAGACAAGCATTTCATTTGATAAGAGGCTTGGAGTTGTGAGGCTAGAGAGCCAAGGCTAAGACTAGCCTTGGTTTAGCTGAAAAAACAGCTTCAAGGGTTCCTCGTGTCAAATGAAAGCAAAATAATTGCCCTCAATCTCACCATTTTTTGGGGCATCATCACTTTCGATTGACACATCTTTTCCTATTTTTTTCATTTTTTTGCATTGCTTCTTACCGGCTACGGATGTCAAACTCTTTAAACACAATACGTAAGTCTCTTAACACTCTTTGACGCCCTCGGAATCGTTCATTTCTTAAAATGCGTTCTAGCTCTTCTTGTTTCTCTTTACTTTGTTTGTTTCTATAATCTCTTAGTGTTTCATAAAAGAGATAATAGTCATCTATCCACAGACCTCCCTCGCTTATACGATGACTAATCTCACCTACTTCTTCATATGGTTCTTTATTATATCTTCGTTTGTAGCTTTCTTGTTTACGGATATAGTCTAGAATTCGATTCCGAAACTTAGTCTTAAAATATTTCCTTAAACGAGAGATATCTTCTACTAATCCTTCTTCTTTACTAATCAATTCATATAGACATATCATTCCCTCTTGGTCCCAATCCGACAATTCCCATAAATGAAGGTAATATTCATTTCTACACTTATACACAGTCCCTTGGACTTCTTCATACAATTCTTTAATCATAATTTTCCCCTTTCTAGATACAGTCTAACAGATTAGAAACACTTTTGGTACATTTCATCCATTCTGCACCCTTTAGCTCCTCAACTGCACAAAAAAGAGAGGTCTTGCCTCTCTTTGGGTTATTTTTCATCATTCATTTTTGACTTTACTTCATCATAAGATAATGCATGAGATTCCTCTTCTACTGCTTCAGGCATCTTTCCTGTTTCATAGAGAGATTTAATTTGTGTACTATCCAATGTTTCGTATTTCAATAGTGCTTCTGCAATCAACTTGTGAGTTTCACGATTTGACTGAATAATTTCAGCAGCTTTATTTCGTGCTTCATTCAATAATAAACGAACCTCTTCGTCAATTTCATAAGCTGTTTGTTCTGAAATTGATTTTTGAGGACTCTGTGCACCAAACATAGCATGATTTCCTTCATATTGTACTGGGCCAAGTTTTTCACTCATACCGTACTCTGTAACCATTGCACGCGCCATTTGTGTCGCCTGTTCAAAGTCGTTTGAAGCTCCTGTAGTTTGGACATTAAAGATAATTTCTTCAGCTACACGTCCACCCATTAAGCCAGCCAATTGCTCTTTCATATCTTCTTTAGATAGAAGCATTTGATCTTCTTTAGGAAGTGCAATCATGTATCCGCCTGCACGGCCTCTTGGTACAATTGTAACCTTATGAACAACGCGGGCATTCGATAAGACTAGGCCAACAATGGTATGTCCTGCCTCATGGTAGGCAACCAATTCACGTTCTTTTTGTGAAACTGTCTTATCTTTCTTAGAAGGTCCAGCAATCACTCTATCTTCTGCTTCATCAATATCTGAAGCATCAATTATCGATTTATTGCGACGAGCAGCAACCAAGGCTGCTTCATTCAAGACATTCTCTAAATCAGCACCAACAAAGCCTGGAGTTTGTTGAGCCACTAATTTCAAATCAACATCTTCTGCTAAAGGCTTGTTCTTAGCATGAACTTTCAAGATTGCTTCACGACCTTTAACATCAGGGCGACCAACCAATACTTTTCTATCAAAACGTCCTGGACGTAAAAGGGCAGGGTCTAGTACATCTGAACGGTTTGTCGCAGCAATGACGATAATCCCTTCATTTCCCTCAAAACCATCCATCTCAATCAAGAGTTGGTTCAAGGTTTGCTCACGTTCATCATTTCCTCCACCGAGGCCGACACCACGTTGGCGACCAACAGCATCAATTTCATCGATAAAGATGATAGCTGGCGCTGCTTTTTTGGCATCTTCAAAAAGAGAACGAACACGACTAGCTCCAACTCCGACAAACATTTCTACAAAATCAGAACCTGAGATACTCAAGAATGGAACACCTGCTTCTCCGGCGACTGCTTTAGCAAGCAAAGTTTTACCTGTTCCCGGAGGTCCCTCCAGAAGGACACCTGCTGGAATACGAGCCCCAAGTTTTGTAAATCGTTTTGGATCTTTTAAGAATTCAACAACTTCAACTAGTTCTTGTTTTTCTTCCTCAGCTCCAGCAACATCTGAAAATCTTACTTTAATATCTTCTTTATTTGCAGCTTTAGCCTTACTACGTCCAAAACTCATTGGATTACGGCCATTTCCTCCTCCCATATTTCCCATCATAGAGAATAGGAAGAAGAATAGAATTCCAAATGGCACAATGGATACGAGTAGATTAATCCACATACCACTTGAACTTTCATGCTTAACAGTTACTTCTGCTTTATGGTCAGTAGCAAGTTTTTGCAATTCTGATACGGTAGTATCTGCAGGAAGAATAGTGCTGGTAAATTTCTCTACCTTAGTAACAGATGGCGTGAAAAACTGAATGCCTGTTTCTTCTCTACTTGTTTTAGGATTTTTATAAACACCCGAAACTTCGATAACACTGCCATTTGGTTGGTAGGTTAATTCTTTTACATTGTCATCGGTAATTTCTTTTACCAATTCTGTATAATTAATTTGCTCACTTTTCCCTGCAACACTACCTGTACTAAAATACTGGTAAGCTGTAACTAGGAAAAAAATAAGTAATAACCATAGAAATGGATTTTTAATTAAACCATTATTTTGTTTTTTCATTAAAAATTATTCTTTCTAATTTGAATACACTTCTTCTTTCAATACTCCAACATAAGGAAGATTACGATAATTTTCTTTGTAGTCTAAACCATAACCTACTACAAACTCATTTGGGATAGTAAAGCAGGTATAGTCTGCCTCAATTTCTACAACACGTCCTTCTGGTTTATCCAACAAGGTTGCAATCTTAACAGAAGCTGCTTCTCTTGCAATAAACATATCTCGCAAATTCTTCAAAGTTTGACCTGTATCAATGATATCTTCTACAAATAGAACATGTCTTCCTTTGATATCTTGAGTCACATCTTGTTTAATATTGATAACACCACTACTTGCTGTTCCACCATGGTAGCTAGAAACCATCATGAAGTCCATTTCAATATGTGTATCAATATGTTTAACCAATTCAGCCATAAAAGGAATAGATCCTTTTAAAATCCCGACTAAGATTGGATTTTTTCCTGCATAGTCTTTAGTGAGTTGAGCACCTAATTTTTTAGCAGCTTCTGTAATTTCATCGTGTGAAACGAGAATTTTTTTAATATCGTTTTCTAACATTTTTTTACCTATCTATTTTTTCTATATAAAGTACAGTGTTCATTATATCATTTTTCGTGTTTTTACTCAAATTACTGGTCGCAATTCCCAAAATTGAGACAATTTCACCAAATTGCTCAATAATCAGAGCAGATTTTCGCTTTTCCATAGGGATTTTCAAATCAATAAATAAACGTCTGAGTTTTTTTCTATGCCCATTTTGAATCAAAACATCTCCTGTTTTTCGATGACGAATGTGTATGGATGTTTCACGTGAAACAGGTATTTGTTGAATTGATTCACCTTCTAATGGAAGTCCAAAAGAAAATAAATATCCTTGATAAGCTACCTGATTTTGATAGTGTAACACAAGTTCATCTTCCTTTTCATCAGCCTGCGGACTGATTTTACAAATCTGAAACTGTTGGTACTCTTTTATCAATTCATAGCCATTTTTAATCGGATGACGATACTGGCTTTTAGATTTTAAAATCTGCTGAACTTCAGCAAACTGAGCTTTTGTAAGATTCAAATCTGGAAAACGATTCAGATAAGTTTGAAGTAAAACTCTTTGTGTAGACTCAGAGTAAGAAAATAACTGCTGTAAATCTTCCACATTAATATTGTTAGATAATTCAGCTATTGCCAAATCATAATCTAAAATTTCATTGCCAATGCCTAAGATTGCATCCCTAAATCGAGGATTTTCTTTTTCCAATTCTGGTAAGTAAGAGTTTCGAATACGATTTCGAAAATAATGATTCTCCTGATTTGATGTATCTTCAAAGTGAAAAATTGATGGAAAGTCTTTTTTCTGAAAATGCAAGAAGGGACGAATGATTTCTATCTCTCCGACTACTTGCTTCTCCTTAATTCCTGATAGATAGCGCAAGCGAGTACCTCGAATCAAGCGCATCAAAATCGTTTCCACCTGGTCATCCGCATGGTGGGCAGTGACTAAGGCTGTCGCACCTGTCTTTTTCATGACCTCTTGAAAAAAATCATAGCGAAAATTTCGTGCACGCGCTTCTGAAAATTCTCCTGAAAAATTGCTGACATAAATAGGAAGTCCAAATTCAGCAGCCAACTTCCTTAATTCCTGTTCTTCCCAATCTGATTCAATTCTCTGCTTATGATTCACATGAGCCAGAATCAATTCAATCTCTAACTCTTTTTGATAAGTAAACAATACCTTAAATAGAAACATAGAATCTAATCCACCAGAAAGAGCTAGCACCACCTTAGTATGCTTTTTAAAATATCCTCTCTTGAGAAAATGATTTAAAAAATCTTGTTCTCTCATTTTAGAACCTCATAAACATCCTTGGCTATCTGAGAAATCGTATCATAATCAGAATTCTTAGTGAAAATAGAAAGAATAAATGGAAAATCTGCGTAGATAACACCCGTATCATGCTTAAATTCGTCCGCATCCCCAATTTTATGAGCTACCTTCACAGAAACACCTTTGGCAATTCGCTGATTATCAAAATCTGTTTTAGTCAAAGACTCTAGCACAAATCCATTTTGATTATAAATAGCTTCCATGACCTTCCCGGCCATCTTGGAAGAAATCAATTTTTCTTTTGGATTCCAATCATCTCCCATAATGGCAGACATCTTGGATTTGAATGTGGCATCAGATTGGTTTGAAATGTAATAACCCAATAGATTATGAGCTACATTATCAGATTCTTTAGATACTTTTGTGATTAAGTCCTTGAGAGAATACTCTTTATTATCCTCTTTTTTAGGAAGACTACCACTTCCCTCTGGTTTATAAGAACCTGGAAAATCATTGACTGCAGATACGTATTTTACAGTCGTATCTAACTGATAAAGACCATCATTTATTTTTTCTTGCGCATAATAGAGATAAGGGAGTTTCAAAACGCTAGCTGCATACATCTTTTCATCTTGATTGATACCTGCTTCTTTTCCAGTAGTCAGTTGCTTAACATAAATAGAGAATGAATCCTTCTGATATTTTTCCGATAACATTTCTTGGACTTTACTCATCCGATTATCTTCTTCAGAAGTTGATTCTTTAGCTACCCATCCAACCTGATCAATATGTAGAAATTCTCTTCCTTCTACAAACATGGTTTTGTCGATTGATACTTGCGAATAAGCTGATAAGGATGATTTCACTTCTTTTAAATCATAAGGGCTATTATACAGTTTAAAGTCAGATTCTAACCATACTTTTTTTATTGTTGAAGTTACCTCTGACTGATCATATAAAAATCGTTTGTCCGCAGCTATAAATTGATGATTTGATAGCTTAAATACCGGAATTCCTTGTTTATTTAAGCGCCACTCGGTTATTTGAAAACTTGTTTTAGGAGTCAATTTTCCAGATTCCACTACTAAATCTTCATTCGCATAGACAGGAACTTCTCCATAAACCATAGGAGAACTTAGCTTTTCTCTAAAATAAATACCAAAGTCAGATTGTGAAAGGTAATAAATTTCTTTCGAAGTATAGACGACTTCTTTTTCTGTGCTAACGACTTTTGAGATGGTCAAAAAACTCGGTAGCAACAAAATAATTAAGAATTTACGCATTCTTCCTTTCCTTTTCTTCTTGTAAACGCAATAATTGATTTTTATCAGCCAATTCTTCCAGCTTTTCATCTGATAAACTCAAAAATTGCTCAATTACATCTAATAAATTTTCCATTTTATCACCTTTGAAGCAAGTCAGGAATCGTATAAACTATTTCCCTCGACTTAGAATAATAGTACTTCGCTCGTGTATATTTGGCAGCATAATCCTCATCTTTCAACTTGGTAGCAAATGCTGTCTCCTTATCCTTTTCATCACTCAAGGTTTGATACTGAGTTTGCAAGTCTGCTAATTGCTGACGTCTTTGGAGTAATTGCTGATAGCTCTGCGCTAAATTAAAAGTTGGCAAGATAAATAATAGCATAATCAAAATCAATACCCACCCCATAAAACGATTCCGTTTTTGTCGTTCTTTCATCAGGTAGCGACGACGTTGGTGTTCATTTTGAATAAAAGAATTATTCAATTGTACAATATTTTTAGACATTTTCTTCTACCCGTGTTTCACTGATAATTTCATACATGCCTGCTGCATCTTCTTTTTTTGTACTATCTTTCATCTCCAGTACTTTTACAAGTAGCAACTTATTGCCAAAGCGAATTTCAACTTGGTCATTAACTTTCAAATCCGTTGAACTTTTGGCCAAGATTCCATTAACCTTAATTCTGCCTTTATCTGCTACTTCCTTTGCGACTGTACGACGCTTGATAATTCGTGATACTTTTAAATATTTGTCTAATCTCATCCTTATTACCTCAACTTATTATTGTACCATTTTTATCTACTTTATAGAAGAAAAATATCAAATGGAATTTTCTTTCTTAGACTCTTTTATCTCTAATAAACTTTCTCCAAAAATCAGCAGACCTTCTAAAATTTCATAATCTTTCTTATTTCGGACATCAAATACAAGCTCCATTGATCCCTTATTCTCAGCGATGCCTGCTTTTAAGTTCGTTGCGGATAAAGATTTAAAATAATCTTGAGCTAAAAACAGTCGTTGAGTGACTTTTTCAAATTGAATTGTAATTTTATTATCTTTTCTTTCCACACGTTGAACAAAGACCTTGTCCAAATATGACTTGACTAAACCAATCTCTAAAAGATAAGCAACTACATCTGGGTATTCTCCAAAACGGTCTATCAACTCCTCTTGTAACTCTTCATAATTGACACAGCTGTCAATTTGACGAATTTTCTTGTAAATTTCAATCTTATGTCGTTGGTCAGAAATATAAGTATCAGGAAGATAGGCATCAATTTGCAAAATCAACTCAGCATTCCCTTTGGTTCTTGTGTTAGCGTTAGCATTACCGTTTCGTTTAGCAATAGCTTCCTCTAGTAACTGTGAATACAATTCAAAACCAACAGAATCAATGAAACCAGACTGGGATTTTCCTAGGAGATTCCCTGCTCCACGAATCGAAAGATCTCGCATAGCAATCTTAAATCCAGAGCCCAATTCTGTAAATCCTTTGATTGCCTCTAATCTCTTTTCAGAGACTTCACTGATTGATTTTTCTGGACGATACATGAGATAGGCATAAGCAATACGATTACTACGACCGACTCTTCCTCTTAACTGATACAAGGTTGACAAACCCATATGGTCCGCATTTTCAATAAACAAAGTATTGGCATTTGGAATGTCCACCCCTGTCTCAATAATGGTAGTCGTCACCAAGATATCGTATTGTCCCTCAATAAAGTCTAGTAGAGTATTTTCCAACTGGATTTCACTCATTCTACCATGAACATAACCAATCGAAGCCTCTGGAATCAACTCCTGTAATTCTGAAACCTTCTGGTCAATCGTGTCAACTTTGTTGTAAAGGTAGTAAACTTGACCTCCACGCTCCATTTCACGCAAAACAGCATCACGAATGACACTATCATTCTTTTCCAAAACATATGTCTGAACAGGATAACGATTAGTCGGCGGAGTTTCAATAACAGACAAATCTCTGATTCCCAACATAGACATATGGAGGGTACGAGGGATTGGAGTAGCGGTCAAAGTTAGGACATCCACTTGTTTCTTCAACTCTTTCAAGGTTTCCTTGTGCTTGACACCAAATCGTTGTTCTTCATCAATAATCATCAAGCCCAAATCAGCAAACACAACATCTTTTGACAAAACACGATGGGTTCCAATCAAAATATCAACTTGACCGTTTTTTAATTTTTCAAGTGTTTCAGTCTGCTCTTTTTTACTTCTAAAGCGACTCAATACATCAATATTAACTGCAAAATTTTGGAATCGTTCCTTAAAATTTGTATAGTGCTGTTGCGCTAAAACCGTCGTCGGAACTAAGACGACAGCCTGTTTGTGATCATTGACTGCCTTAAAGGCTGCACGCATAGCAACTTCAGTCTTTCCAAAACCAACATCCCCAACTAAAAGTCTATCCATTGGCTGAGAAGCCTGCATATCTCTCTTGATTTCCTCAATACTACGAAGTTGATCATCCGTTTCAACATAAGGGAAAGCATCATCAAAGGCATCTTGATCTTCATTATCAGCTGAAAAAGCAAAACCCTTCAACTGGTTACGTTCAGAGTAGAGTTTAATTAAATCGTCAGCTATATCCTCTACCTGGTTCTTAACCTTTTGCTTGGCCTTTTTAAAATGACCGTCATTTAATTTATTGAGCTTTGGAGCTTTCCCATCACTTGAAACATATTTAGACAGTAGATGAATCTGTTCTACTGGGATAGAGATTTGATCCCCGTTTTGGTATTGAACACTAACATAATCACGGTGAATCCCCTTGATTTCAATTGTTTCAATTCCTAGATATTGACCAATCCCATGAATATGGTGAACAACGTAATCTCCTTTTTCAAGTTCATTGTAATCTTTTAATCTCTCTGCGTTTGAAACATGCTGTCTTCGAAAACGACGTTTCAATTTCTTTTGAAAAATCTCATGTTCAGTTATCAATAAAATCTTTTCATCTACAAAATGAAAACCATGTCTTAGGTTACTCTCAATTAAGTTTACAGATTGTTGATAGATTCTTGACTTATCTCTGGAATCCAATTTAATCTGATATTCCTCTAACATATCCTCCAATGTTTTACTTCCCATTGAATTGCTAGATTGCAGGATAATAGTGTAATCCATTTTTTTGTATCGTTCAATTTCTTCTTTTAAAAAAGAAAATTGATTGAAAAACTCCTGCATAGGATATTGATTAAATTGATAAATTTGGTCAAACTTGAGATTTCCTAGTCCCTTTTGAAGATTAGAGAAAAAAGTCACCGGACTTTGTTTTTTATAGATTTGTTCAATATCAGCAAAATACTGCATATCAGAAAATGCTTTACTATTCTGTAATTCTTCTGTAAAGTACTGCGCTAATTCTCTTTCAAAGACTTCATACTGATTCATCAATTTTTGATAATCATCAAAGAATATTGGTATGTTTTTTTCAATATAATCAAATACAGTCCATGTCTTATCATAGCATAAAGATAAAAATTTCCGTGAATCAGAATGCATTTGTTTTTGGTGAAAACTTGAAAGAATTTCTTCTAAGTATGATTTTAAAATAGGTGATAACGTTTTTGAAATCTGTTTTTCTAAAGCTGACTGACCTCGTTGATAATCATTTTCTCTCAAAAGTATGTCGCTAGCTGGAAAGATTGTGAGTTCTGTCTTATTTTCTTTCGATAATTGTGTTTCTACTTCAAATGACCTGATACCATCAATTTCATCACCAAAAAACTCAATTCGGCAAGGTTCTAACTGGGATATTTCAAAAATATCTAAAATATCTCCTCGCAGACTAAATTCGCCTTGAGTTTGTACTTGTGTAACTTTTCGATAGCCAATTTCCTTTAACTGATGGATAAGCGCGTGTTGATCATATTCTTCACCAAGTGAGATTTTTACAATACTATCTTTGAATACATTGGGAGACGGTAAAATCAATCGACTTGCTGCGATATTACAAACTAAAATCCCTCTCTTAGATGAATCAGTCAAAAAACGCAAGGCTTCAACCCGTGAAATGATTTTTTCTTGTGAAGACATCAAAAACTCCACCATAGGAGTATCATCTACCAAAAATGGATAGACAAGTTCCTCACCCAAGATAGATAGAAGATCACTAACAAGTCCTTCTGCTTCTCCATAAGTTGACGTCAACAATACAATCTTATCTTCTTTTTCTAAACTGCTTGCAATTGCAAGAGACTTAGTAGACGTTGATAAACCAAGTATCAGTTGTCTTTTCTTATCTGTTAAATTTTGATGCCATTTTTTGATCTGATTATTTTCTGAGAATAAATCTAATAAGGTCACCATTTATCCGTTATACCTCTGCATCGTTTTTTCAAAGTTTTTCTCTTGTAAATAGTAGTTTACAGAGTCGTCAACCTTGTCAATAGACTGTAAAATACCGATATAATCATCCTTGTCAAAGGTACTCAAAACATGGTTAACAACTGACATGCCATTTTTAGGTCTTCCGATTCCAATCTTAACACGATTAAAGGTTTGGGTTCCAATATGTTGAATAATAGACTTGATACCATTATGACCACCTGCTGAACCTTTTGCTCTTAAACGAATCTTTCCAACTTCCATGTCAAGATCATCGTAAATGATGAGTAAATCTTCAATATCCAAACCATAATAAGTCAATAAAGCATGAACCGCTTTTCCACTTTCATTCATAAATGTCGTTGGTTTGACAAGATAAATTTTTTCTCCATTTAGGAAAAAGGATGCTAGGTCAGCTTGAAATATCTTATCATGTGTAAAAGTGACATTTTGTTTTTTCGCTAGTTGGTCAATCAACATAAATCCAACATTGTGTTTTGTTTCAAAATATTTATCTCCTGGATTTCCCAAGCCTACAAGTAATTTGGTCATTTATTTTTCCTTTCAAAAGCCAAAAGGGTTGGAATTTTTTTCCAACCTAATTGACACCATTTATTAATTTTTTAGACATTAAAGCGGAATTCCATGATATCGCCATCTTGAACGATATATTCTTTTCCTTCTTCACGCAAGCGTCCAGCTTCTTTTACGGCCTTTTCAGATCCGTATTTCACTAAATCCTCATATGACATGGTTACTGCACGAATAAATCCTTTTTCAAAGTCTGAGTGGATAATCCCAGCTGCTTGAGGAGCCTTCATACTACGTTTGAAAGTCCAAGCGCGAACTTCTTTTTCACCAGCTGTGAAGTAAGTTCCCAATCCAAGCAAGTGGTAAGCTGCACGCGTCAACTTATCTACACCTGATTCTGTCAAACCAATGGCTTCAAGAAACTCTTTTTTATCTTCATCGTCCAATTCAGAAATTTCTTCCTCAGCACGCGCAGAAATGACGACTACTTCAGCATTTTCTGTCGCTGCAAATTCACGAATTTGTTTGAGATAGTCGATAGAGTCAGGTTCTGAAACCACATCCTCGTCAACATTAGCAACATAGAGCACTGGTTTAGTCGTCAAAAGGAAAAGACCTTTTACAACCTTTTGTTCCTCATCTGTAAATTCAATAGTTCGAGCTGATTTCCCATCTTCAAGGACTGGTTTAATCTTTTGAAGAACATTAAACTCAGCTACTGATTCTTTATCTTTTTGCGTACGTGCCATCTTTTCTACACGCGCATATCGTTTGTTCACCGATTCTAAGTCAGCAAGAATCAATTCTAGGTTAATGGTGTCAATATCGGCAAGTGGATCTACAAAGGCGTCTTCACGTCCTTGCTCGCGCATCACATTTTCATCATCAAAAGCACGAACTACGTGAACAATCGCATCTACTTCACGAATATTGGCCAAGAATTTATTCCCTAGCCCTTCTCCTTTTGAAGCTCCTTTTACAATCCCTGCAATATCTGTAAATTCAAATGTTGTTGGCACTGTCTTTTTAGGAGTAATCATTTCAGTTAGTTTTTGTAGGCGTTCATCTGGAACTTCAACCATTCCAACGTTTGGATCAATCGTCGCAAATGGGTAGTTTGCTGCCTCTGCTCCTGCTTTTGTAATTGCATTAAATAGTGTTGATTTACCAACGTTTGGCAAACCAACGATACCTGCTGTCAAAGCCATATTTCTCATTCTCCGTTTTCATTTCAATCCCTAATATTATAACACAAAAAGGGAAAACTTGCTAACCCTCTAACTAAGGGGGTTCAGTAAATAATTTTATTCATTTTTCGATCAAAATCATAGCGCCCCATCATGACAACATGGTCACAATTACTGCATTTGATTTTGATATCTGCTCCTACACGTGTAATTTCCCAACGATTGGCCTTTTTACCTGTTGACTTGATGGTGCAAGCATGTGGTTTTTTCATTTCAACAAAATTTCCAACTTGATACATACTATTCTCCTTTTCTTTTTCGATTATATCATAAAAGAGGCGAGCTAAGCTCAACCTCTTTCACTTAATTTGTACGAACTGGTGTAATGAGCTGCATGAAGTCTTCGTCAGTATCTGCTGGCACAAGAGTAAATGGACGAACAGCTGAGATAAAGCTAATGGTAACCTTTTCGCTATTTAAAGCTTTAAGAGAATCAATTAAGTAAGTTGGGTTGAAACTAATGGTCAAATCTTCACCAGTAACCTGATCAGTATCTATTTCTTCGTTTACTTTACCAACTTCTGGAGAGTGAACATGGGCGCTAACAATACCACCTTTAATTTCAAGTTTCACAGTACCATTTTGAGTCGCACTTGATAAAAGACGAGCACGCTCCATTGACTGGCGTAAGTTTACCACATCAAAAGTAATAGTAGTGTTAAAGTCTGTTGGAATCAAGCGATCTGTATCAGGATAGTTTCCTTCTAGGAGACGAGTATAGAAGCTAATATTTTCGCTTCTAAAGAGGATTTGGTTATTGGCAAAGAAAATCTCTACAGTTTCGATATCATCTGTAAATACCACTGAAAATTCGCGTAGAGAACGGCTAGGAATCACGACATCAAAATCATCACTATTTTTCTCAAGCATTAATTTTTTCTGGCTTAGACGATGAGAGTCTGTTGCCACTGTTTTTAGCTCCTTATGCTGACTCAATACAAAATGAACACCTGTTAAAATTGGACGACTTTCTTGTGTACTTGCAGCAAAAGCTGTTTCATTGATAATTTTCTTGAGCAATTTTGTTTCAAGAACCAAAGGAGTGCTTGCTGAAATTTCTTGGATTCGTGGATACTGTTCACTATCTTTTCCTTTTAAGGTAATTTCTGATTTGCCGCTGGTTAAAACAATTTGATTTTGTTCAATTTCTTTAAAATCAAGAGTTACATCAGGTAGGCTAGATACCACATTGATAAAGAAAGAAGCTTCAAGAAGGATCGAACCTAAAGAAGTAATTAATAGACCAGCATCTTCATTTTTTTGAGAAATAAAATTTTCAATTGAAATTTGACCATTTGAACCAATTAAAGTAACACCTTCATTGGTCACGTCAATTTTGACAGTTGATAAAATAGGAATGGCATTTTTAGAACTAATAGCTCTTTTAGTTGTATTTAAGGCTTGTAGAAATAAATTTTTATTAATTGAAAAATGAATCATGGATTCTCCTTTATTTATTTTTAGTATTAGAAGGATAATAGTAATAATAGAGTCTGTGAAATCTGTGGAAAACAGACTTTAAACAAGTCATATCAAGTTTTTTGGCTTGTTTAAAAAATGTGGATAAAAAAGATAATAAAGTAAAAGTTATCCACAACTTATTTGATTTTCTTTTTGATTGATTCAATTTCTAAGCGTAAATTATCGTCTTCATCAATCAAAGATTTAATTTTAGCATGGGCATGAATAACTGTTGTATGATCTTTTCCACCAAATTCCTTCCCAATTTTTGGAAGACTATTATCTGTTAGTTCTCTAGATAAATACATGGCTACTTGACGGGCTAACACAATGTTTTGAAGGCGTCTGCTTCCCTTCATTTCTTTGACACTAACTCCATAGAAGTTACCAACTTCATTTTGGATTTTGTCAATTGGGATGACGAGCATTTGGCTAACATCTTGTTTTCGAGCTCTAATAGCTTCTGCAGCAATATCAATAGTGATATCCTTGATATTTTTTACTCTGGCAATTAAAGTGATGTCGTTTATGGCTCCCTCAAGATCTCGAACATTTGAATCAAATTGCCCAGCTAGGTATTCTAGAGTATCACTTTGGAAATTGTAGCCTAAATGTTCCGTTTTACTTTGTAAAATGGCAATGCGTGTTTCAAAGTCAGGGGGTGTGATAGTTTGTGTCAATCCCCAACTAAAGCGCGTGACAAGCCTCTCCTCGAGCCCTTCTAAATGTTTTGGACTACGATCACTGGTTAGGACAATCTGTTTTTGCTTGTCATGAAGGGCGTTAAAGGTATTGAAAAATTCTTCCTGAGTTGCGACTTTTTTTCCGCTGAGTGACTGGATATCATCGATTAACAAAAGATCAAGACTACGATAGGTTTTTTTAAATTTTTCCATTTCCCCAAGTCTTAGGTGATCAAGAAAGTCATTAATAAAGCTTTCAGCAGGTATGTATTTGACACGTGCATTTGGAATATTTTTTAGAATTTCATTTCCAATAGCGTTTAATAAGTGAGTCTTACCAAGGCCTGGTCCTCCATAGATAAAAAGAGGGTTATAGGTCAGAGCCAAATCTTCAGAGACAGCTAAAGCGGCTGATACAGCCCAAACATTTCCATCCCCTTGAATAAAGTTATCAAAGGTATACTTTTCTTTTAATCCCGTATCTGAATAAGGAATAGATACTAACTTTGGACTATAGTCATAAAGAGTTAAATTTGTAGCTTCTTCAACTTGTGAGCTAGTCGTATCTTGAGGTTTGGTGAAAATATAGTGGGGAGTTATTTCAGCGTCATAAATTTCAAAACCAGCTACTACAATAATATCTTTTAGTTGTTTTTCCCAGACCATTTCCATTTCAGAGCGAGGTAGAAATATAGTGGCAACATTTTCCTCTACCTTGATGAGTTCAGCTTGAATAGCATAGAAATCATACATGGATCGAGTCAGTCTTTCTTGTGCAAATTCTAATATACGATTCCAAAATTGTTTTTCTTTCAATCTTTTCTCCTCCTTTACTATTTAAAAGTTTAATACTAGAGATATTTTACCATAGATAGCAAGAATTTTCCACAAGCTGTGAAAAATAATCCACAATGTTACCAAACTTTATCCACAGGTTGGGGATAAAAGAAGAAATTATTGATTTATTAAGCTTTTTATCGAAAAACATAGTGGATAACCTTGTGAGATAAAAAAATAAAAGAACAGCCTTATTTCAGGCTGTTGATAATTCTACTATATTCTTCTTGATTTGAAAAAGAAATAATGATTTTTCCACTGTCTTTTTTAGATAGTTTAATTTCTACATCTAATCCGAGTAGTTTTCTTAACTGTTTTTCTTCATTTTGTATGAAATGATCCGTTTTTTGCTGTTTCTTTTGTTTTTTCTCTGTCAGAAGAGCTTCTAACTTCCTTACAGAAATATCTTCTTCTATAATCCGTTGAAAGAAATAGTCTTGTTGTTCCTTATTTAACCCAACTAGGGAACGCGCATGGGCTTGTGATAGTTTGCCATTTTCTACTTCTGAGAGAATCTGTTCTGGCAAGGAAAGTAAACGAATGGAGTTGCTGATATATGGACGAGACTTGCCCATTTTATCTGCAATTTCAGCATGGGTGAATCCTTTCTCTACGAGAGATTCATAGGCGCGTGCTTCTTCTATTGGGTTTAAATTTTCTCTCTGTAAATTTTCAATAATGGACTGAACCATCATCTCTTGGTCTGAAATCTGTTTAACAACAGCTGGGATAGACCGTAGACCAGCTAAAAGTGAAGCCCGATAGCGTCTCTCTCCTGCAAGGATTTCATAACCAATAACAGGAGATTGACGAACAATAATCGGTTGAATGACCCCATTTTCTTTGATAGACTGTGCTAGTTCATCTAGTTTTTCTCTATCAAATTCTTTTCGGGGTTGATAGGGATTTTTTTGTATATCTGTGATAGAAATCATTTCAAATTTTTCCATGATTCTACACTAACACATCTTTTCTCTTATGTAAAGCTTTCTTTACATAGATGTCAATTAAGATTCTAAATCACCTGAACTCTTGTCAAGTTTAATAGATGTAGTTTCTTCTTTACCGTTGCGATAGTAAGTGATCTTAATGGTGTCTCCGATAGAATGATTGTAAAGAGCACTTTGTAAGTCTGTTGATGAAGCAATCTCTTTGTCATCTACTTTTGTAATTACATCGTATTTTTCAAGGTGACCATTGGCAGGCATATTACTTTGTATCGAACGAACAACTACACCAGATGTAACATTACTTGGAATATTGAGTCTTCTGATGTCGCTTGTACTCACATTAGATAAATTAACCATCTGGATTCCCAAAGCTGGACGCGTCACTTTTCCGTTTTTTTCTAACTGTTCAATAATATTGATAGCATCATTTGCAGGGATTGCAAAACCAAGACCTTCTACAGATGTTCCTCCATTTGTGGCAATTTTACTTGAGGTAATTCCGATAACCTGTCCTTGGATATTGATCAGTGGGCCACCAGAGTTACCTGGATTAATAGCAGTATCAGTTTGGATGGCTTTTGTAGAAATGGCTTGTCCATCTTCAGATTTTAAAGATACATTTCGATTAAGACTAGATACGATACCTTGAGTGACAGTATTTGCATATTCAGAACCTAACGGACTACCAATGGCAATAGCAGTTTCTCCTACGGTTAACTTGCTAGAATCACCAAACTCAGCTACTGTTGTCACTTTTTCTGAAGAGATTTTGACGACAGCAATATCAGAGAAAGTATCCGCTCCGACAATTTCTCCAGGTACTTTAGTCCCATCTGATAATCGAATATCTACTTTGCTAGCGCCATTTATAACGTGATTGTTGGTGACGATGTAAGCTTCTTTATCATTCTTTTTATAAATAACGCCAGATCCCTCACTAGAGATTTGCTGAGAATCTGTATCAGTCTCATCATTGCCAAATACGCTATTTTGTCTATTTGCTGAATAAGTAATAACGGATACAACGGCATCTTTTACTTTATTAACAGCCTGTGTTGTTGAATTTTCGTTCTTATAGGCAGTTTGTGTAATAGTACTATTGTTGTTAGAGTTGTTTACACTACTTTTTTGAGTTAGTTGAGTTATTGAAAAACTACCCAAGGCTCCACTAAAAAAGCTAATGACGATAACGACTAATAATTGAAACCATTTTTTGTAAAATGTTTTTAGATGTTTCATATTTGCCTCCATATGTTTGAATTACTGAAAGTATAAACTGACTAGCTTAATTATAACTTAAACACAAAAGTTTTACACAAACTGTGGATAACTCTTTTGAAGCTGTGATTTTCTTAATTGAAATCTATTTTTTATTTTGTGAATAAGATGTGAAAAAATAGAGAATATGTTAGAATAGAGTCATGAAAATTAAAGTTGTAACAGTTGGGAAACTGAAAGAAAAGTATTTAAAAGATGGTATCGCAGAGTATTCAAAACGAATTTCTAGATTTGCTAAGTTTGAAATGATTGAGTTATCAGATGAAAAAACACCAGATAAGGCCAGTGAATCAGAAAATCAAAAGATTTTAGAAATAGAAGGTCAGAGAATTTTATCAAAAGTTGCTGACCGTGATTTTGTTATTGCATTAGCTATTGAAGGGAAAATGTTCTCTTCAGAAGAATTTAGTAAGCAGTTAGAAGAAGCTTCTATAAAAGGATTTTCTACTCTTACCTTTATTATTGGGGGAAGTTTAGGATTGTCATCAGCTGTAAAAAATAGAGCCAATCTTTCTGTCAGTTTTGGTCGCCTAACCTTGCCCCATCAGTTAATGAGACTAGTTCTTGTTGAACAAATCTATCGCGCTTTTACGATTCAGCAGGGATCACCCTATCATAAATAAATTGACTTTTAATTGAATTTTTGGTAGAATAATTGTGTTAGGTCTCATAGCTCAGCTGGATAGAGCATTCGCCTTCTAAGCGAACGGTCGCAGGTTCGAATCCTGCTGGGATCAATATAATAGCAAAGCTGGGAATTTTCCCGGCTTTTTTCTTAAAAAAGTACACTTTGGGAGAAAAAAATGACAGTTGAGAGAATTTTATCTAAAACGAAATTCCATTTTGTATAATGGTTTTTGTAAGTTAGCTTACAAGAAAAAACATTTTAGGAGATTTTATTATGAAAAACACAGTTAAATTGGAACAGTTTGTAGCCTTGAAGGAAAAAGACTTGCAAAAGATTAAAGGTGGGGAAATGAGACTTCCAAAAATCCTCCGTGATTTTATTTTCCCAAGAAAAAAGTAATAAAATAAGGGGAAAGAGTAATGAATTTATTTGGATTTGGGACAGTTATTGGTCATTTTTTAATTATTAGTCACAGTTACCGTTTAATTTGTAAAGGTCAAATAAAATCAAAGGAACTATATTTTTTTGGTCTCTATACATTACTAGTAGAAGCAGTACTTGAACTTTCCTTTTATCTTCTATATTTAGATGAAATAGTGATTGAAAGATTTTTATTTCCTTTGGGCCTATATTCCTATTTTCGATGGATTAAACAGTATGAGAGGGATAGAGGACTATTCCTAAGTTTACTACTATCTCTTTTATATGAGAGCACTCATAACTTTCTGTCCGTAACTTTCTCTTCTATAACAGGAGACAATTTTGTTTCACAATATCATGCCCCATTCTTTTTCGTTGTAACGGTGTTGACCTATTTTGTTGTCTTAAAAATCATTCATTATTTCCATTTGGAACTAGCCTATTTTGACAAAGACTACCTCTATCCTTTCTTGAAAAAAGTATTTTTTGCCTTACTACTGCTCCATATTGTATCTTTCGTTTCAGATATGGTAAGTACGGTTAAACATTTGAATAGTTTTGGAAGTATTTTGTCATCTATTGTTTTTATCTCGTTACTTTTGACCTTCTTTGCAATGAATTCGCATAAAGAACAAATGGAAAAAGAGATTGCTTTGAAGCAGAAGAAATTTGAACAGAAACATTTACAAAACTATACAGACGAAATTGTCGGACTGTATAATGAAATCCGTGGTTTTCGACATGACTATGCTGGAATGCTTGTCAGCATGCAGATGGCAATTGACAGTGGTGATTTACAAGAAATTGACAGAGTTTACAATGAAGTTTTGGTCAAAGCTAATCACAAACTGCGTTCAGATAAGTACACTTACTTTGATTTGAACAACATAGAAGATTCAGCTTTACGAAGTTTGGTTGCTCAGTCCATTGTCTATGCTCGAAATAATGGTGTAGAGTTTACACTGGAAGTAAAAGATACGATTACCAAGCTCCCAATTGAACTATTGGATTTGGTTCGTATTATGAGTGTTTTATTGAACAATGCTGTCGAAGGATCGGCTGATAGTTATAAAAAGCAGATGGAAGTAGCAGTTATTAAGATGGAAACTGAAACAGTGATTGTGATTCAGAATTCATGTAAAATGACGATGACTCCTTCAGGAAATCTATTTGCCTTAGGATTCTCCACTAAGGGAAGAAATCGCGGAGTCGGATTAAATAATGTGAAGGAACTACTAGATAAGTACAACAATATTATTTTAGAAACAGAGATGGAAGGCAGTACATTTAGACAAATCATTAGATGTAAGAGGGAATTTGAATGAAAGTTTTAATTTTAGAAGATGTTATTGAACATCAAGTGAGACTAGAGAGAATATTGGATGAAATTTCGAAAGAATCGAATATTCCAATATCATACAAGACAACGGGAAAAGTCCGTGAATTTGAAGAATACATTGAAAACGATGAAGTAAATCAGCTTTATTTCCTAGATATTGATATTCATGGAATTGAGAAAAAGGGATTTGAAGTGGCTCAGCTCATTCGTCATTACAATCCTTACGCTATTATCGTCTTTATCACCAGTCGATCAGAGTTTGCGACTCTAACCTATAAATACCAGGTATCAGCCCTAGATTTTGTTGATAAGGATATCAACGATGAGATGTTTAAGAAGAGAATTGAGCAAAATATCTTTTACACGAAGAGTATGTTACTTGAAAATGAAGATGTGGTGGATTATTTTGACTACAATTACAAGGGAAATGATTTAAAAATCCCTTACCATGATATTTTGTATATTGAAACGACAGGAGTCTCTCATAAATTACGTATTATTGGTAAGAATTTTGCCAAAGAGTTTTACGGTACTATGACAGATATTCAGGAAAAGGACAAACATACTCAGCGATTTTATTCTCCTCATAAGTCATTTTTGGTAAATATAGGCAATATTAGAGAGATTGATCGAAAAAATCTAGAAATTGTTTTCTATGAAGATCATCGTTGTCCTATTTCAAGATTAAAAATTAGAAAATTAAAAGATATTTTAGAGAAAAAATCTCAGAAGTGATTGACAATTAGCAAGAAATTGATATAATGGTTATATCTGCTACAGATAGAAGGTCCGTTGGTCAAGGGGTTAAGACACCGCCTTTTCACGGCGGTAACACGGGTTCGAATCCCGTACGGACTATTTTATCCGCCATAGCTCAGTTGGTAGTAGCGCATGACTGTTAATCATGATGTCGTAGGTTCGAGTCCTACTGGCGGAGTATAGATAAAAGGGAACACAGCTGTGTTCCTCTTTTTGTATCAATTTGTATCACCAAGCATTTTCATAAGGAAGTTTGTTATTTCTTGAGAACTTTCTTTTTTTCCATGTGCAATCCAAGTTTGGCAGACACCAAAAAGTGCATGAGTTAGATAGATGCTACTATATTCTAATTCAGTGGTATTTAGATTCAGTTGCATAAATCGCTTTTGTAAATCTGTACTGAGCATGATATGAAGTTTATTTCGTAAGAAATTTTGGATTTCTTTAGTCCCATTTTCAGAAAGAAGGGCAGCCAGAAGTGGTTCTGACTCTAGATATTCAAAAACTTCTAAAATAGCGTCTCTTTTGTGATGAGCATGTTTTTGAAAAATATATTCAAATGTATGAAATAGCTTGCTTTGATAGTGCTCAATCATATCATACTTATCCTTATAGTGCGTATAGAAGCTGGAACGGCTAATTCTGGATTTTTCTGCTAACTTGACAGTAGAAATTTGATCAAATGGCTGTTCCATTAGTAATTGTACCATAGCATTTTCAATAGTTCGCTTTGTTTTTAAGCGTTTGTTACTTTCTTGCATATTTCCTCCTTGTAAACAAATTAGACTATATGTCTAAAAATGGATTTTTTATATTGTAATTTAGATTTTTTATTGTATAATCTATTATATCAAAATTTTAGACAATATGTTTAAAAAAGGAGAAACTATGTTTAAAGAATGGAAAGCAATTTTTAAAAAACCAACCTTTATTATTGTCATGATAGGGATTTCTCTTATTCCAGCTCTGTACAATATCATATTTTTGTCATCAATGTGGGATCCATATGGGCAATTGTCTGACTTACCTGTGGCAGTTGTCAATAATGATAAAGAGGCTTCCTATAATGGTAATAGCATGTCTATAGGAAAAGACATGGTGTCCAATTTAAAAGAAAATAAAACCTTGGATTTTCATTTTGTAGATGAAGAAGGTAAGAAGGGTTTAGAAAATGGCGATTACTATATGGTAGTGACTTTACCAAGTGATTTATCTGAAAAAGCAGCTTCTATTTTAATGGATTATCCAGAGCAAATGCAAATCGATTATCAGACTTCAAGTGGTCATAGTTTTATTGCCAGCAAGATGAGCGATTCTGCTATGACACAATTAAAGCAGAGTGTTTCTACCAATGTAACCGAGACCTATACTAAAGCTTTATTCAACAAAATGGTCTATTTAAAGGATGGTATGAGCCAAGCAGATTCTGGAAGTGAAAAACTAACTGATGTAGCGAATCAGTTAGTGGCAGGAAGTCAAACATTAACTACTAACCTACACTCTTTAGCAGCTTCAAGTTTAACATTTTCAAATGGAACGGAGCAGTTTACTAAAGGATTATCCTCTTATGTCTCTGGTGTTGAACAACTTCATCTTGGCTTAGGGAATTTTAATAGTGGTTTAGTTACATATACTGGTGCAGTGAGTCAATTAGATAGCGGATTAGGTCAATTATCTTCTAAAAGTCCTGAATTAGTAGGAGGAATCAATCAGTTATATTCTGGTGTAGAATCCTATACTGGCGGTGTTTCTCAGCTTAATGCTGGTCTTAATCAATTTTCATCTGGTGTTAGTGCCTACACCAATGGAGTGGGAAGTCTTGCAACAGGTGCTAATCAGTTATCTAATCAATCAGCTACACTTCGAATAGGGGTGGAGCAATTAAGTGAAGGGATTCAACAACTTTCTAGCAAGTTAGATGCTTCGTCTGGGAAAAAAGATCAAATTAATCAATTATCTTCTGGTCTGAATCAGTTAAATCAAGCCATTCAAAATATTGATGTTGGAGATACAAAACAATTAGATTCTGTTTTATCAAGTATAGTATCTCTTTCTAATCAAATGTTAGCAAGTGCTCAGTCTGCTAAAGCGACTACATTAGCCAATATTCAATCGACAGCAGCTTATCAATCTTTGACAAGTGAGCAACAAGCTGAAATAAGTGCTTCTGTATCTCAAAATTCGACTGATAGTATTCAATCAGCACAGTCAATTGTAGCTGTAGTTAAAGGTTTACAGGGAAGTTTAGAAAACTTACAAAATCAATCTTCTAATCTTGCGACTTTAAAAAATCAAGCTAATCAAGTATTACCGCTTGCTTCTACTTCTTTGACAAGATTGTCAAGTGGATTAACAGAGATACAAGGAGCTGTTACTAGCAAATTAGTTCCTGATAGTCAGTCGATTGCATCAGGTGTAAACGCATATACTACAGGTGTTGATAAAGTTTCTCAGGGAGCAAGTAAACTAAGTGAAAAAAATGCCACCTTGACAGGTAGTTTGGATCAACTAGTTTCAGGCTCAAACACCTTGACACAAAAATCTTCTAGCTTGACAGCAGGAGTTAGTCAATTAGTTGAAAAAACTCCAGAATTAGTATCTGGTATTGAAAAATTATCAACTGGCTCTAACCAATTGAATCAAAAGAGTCAAGAATTGATAGCAGGAGTTGATAAATTGCAGTCAGGATCTAGCCGACTAGCTGACAAATCCAGTCAGTTACTTTCAGGTGCTTCTCAATTAGAAAGTGGAGCTAATAAATTGGCAGATGGAGCTGGGAAATTAGCAGAAGGTGGAACAAAGTTAACTTCTGGATTGGAAGGTTTACAGACAGGAGTTGCTTCTTTAGGACAAGGACTAAGTAATGCTAGTGATCAACTCAAATCAGCATCTACGGAATCTCAAAATGCAGATATTTTGTCAAATCCACTCAATCTTTCCAAAACAGACAATGACCAAGTTCCTGTAAATGGAATTGCAATGGCTCCTTATATGATATCAGTTGCTCTCTTTGTTGCAGCAATATCAACGAATATGATCTTTGCGAAGCTGCCTTCAGGACGTCATCCAGAGAGCCGTTGGGCTTGGTTGAAATCTCGGGCTGAAATAAATGGTATTATAGCTGTTTTGGCAGGAATTTTGGTATATGGAGGAGTTCATCTTATTGGTCTAACGGCTAATCATGAGATGAGAACATTTATTCTCATTATCCTAACAAGTTTAGTATTCATGTCCATGGTGACCGCATTAACAACATGGAATAGCCGTATAGGAGCTTTCTTCTCACTTATTTTGCTTTTATTACAGTTAGCATCAAGTGCCGGTACTTATCCACTTGCCTTGACAAATGATTTCTTTAGAACTATTAGTCCTTGGTTACCAATGAGTTATTCAGTTTCGGGATTACGACAAACAATCTCTATGACAGGAAATATTCATCAGCAAGTCATTTTCCTAGATGCCATACTAGCTCTATTTACTGGTTTAGGTATGCTAGCCTATCAACCTAAGAAAATGGAAGAAGATTAAAAAAATCGACCGATTAATTGGTCGATTTTTTATGCCTTAGATGACTTTCGTCTGTGATTATAGGTTCCAAATAGTAAGAGAGAAGTAAAGGAACAAATTGCTCCAGTAATAAAACCATTGGGAATGAAGGAGAGTGTAATAGTTCCTTTCCCCTTGGGAACCTCAACTTTCATAAATCCAGTTTGAGCTTGTTTAATTTCTATTTTCTTACCATCTTGGTAGGCAGACCAACCTTTGTCATAAGGAATGGTGAAGAAAATGGACGTATCTTGTTTAACATCATATGTAGCAAAGACCTTGTTTTTAGAAGTTGATACTGTGACAGGTTGTTCTTTAATTTTTTGAATTGCCTCGGTGAATGTTTTGGTATCTAAACGGTAGAAGGTAGGAGATTCAAATGATACTTGTGAATTTCCAGGGAAACTAACATTGATATTGAAAGTTTTTTTCTCTTTTGTATAGCCTAGATTAAAGAAGGAGAAGATATTATCAGTTGTAAAAGTTTTCTTTTCTCCATTTACAAGGATGTCAACCTTTTTTTGTTTATCATTAGAAAAGTGAAGGTTTGTGAAAGAAAGATAAACTTGGCTGTTTTCTGGCACTTCAATTTGATACTGGATTGCTGCATCCTCATTTGAAGAACTTGTGACAATAATCAAATCATTAGTATTTTCTGTTTTGTCATAAGGGATTGTAGAAAAATAATCAAAATCGACGTTAGCAAGTTGATTTAAAAACGAGGCTTGATTATCTAAAGTATGTTCATTGAACTTGACATCATTGTAAACAGATTGACTAGCAAAGGCAATCGGAAGAGAGAATTGATTTTCATATAGGGTAAGATTATCTTTTTGATAGATATCTTTAAAACCATACTTATCACTAGGACTGTCTGAGATATTGTACTGGATACCAAATAAACTATCAGCCAAAATACTATTATTTGCATAGCGTAGATTGAGATTAGTCCCAGAGGATTTAAACCCAAGTTTATCCAAAGTAGAGCTTGCTGAACGATTTCGAACAGATGAAAATTGAGATATTCCATTGTAGTTGAATTTCATACTGTCATTTCCTGTTTGAGTCTCTAGTTTTTCAGTACGAGTAAATTGATTTCCAATATATGTTGAGAAAGATTTCATAGCTGGGATATCTCGATTATATGCACTTCGAGAAGCAAATCCCCATTCTTTAGCAATTCCGTCTATTTGAGATGAAGCATTTAAACTTATTTCAACCATTATAAATAAAGAGATTAGAATGGCAAATAGATTTACAGAGATAAACTTTTTGATAACTGCAAGGAGTAAAAGAGAATAGACAACTAAAAATTCAAGAGTCAGTAGAATATTCAAATCTGTTAAAAAAGAATAATGTGATTTTAGATAGATGGTAGCTAAAAATCCTGTTACTATAAGAAAAAGCGAAACTAAAAAATTCCAGATTTTAATTTCTTTCAGACGATTTAAGACTTCCGCTGCTGTGTAAATTAACAAGGTAGAGAAAATCCAAGAATAGCGATGTAAAAACATATTTGGAGTATGCATACCTTGCCAAAATAAGTCAAGAGCTTCTATGTAAAAGCTTGCAATTAGAAATGCAAAGAATATTACATATATGAGTTTCACGTGAAACTTAATAGATTTCAGCGTAAAAAATAAAATGGTCAAAATAAAGGGAAGTAGTCCAACAAAAATCATTGGGATGGCCCCATACTTTGTTGTGTCAAAGGAACCAATGAATTGCTTAGCAAAGAGATCAAGATACCAGCTACTTTCAGTTTGAAACTTTGTAACTTCAGTCAATTTTTCCCCATGTGTCTGTAAATCAAACAGAGTGGGAAGAGTCATAATCAAACTAGCCATACCAGCTAAAAAGGAGATAACTATGAAATCAAGAACAGATGATTTTCGAGTCTTAAAGTCCCACGAAATTTGACAGAGATACCAGAAAATAAGAAACAATACTGTCATATATCCAAAATAATAATTTTGAATAAATAAGATTGACAGACTTGTAAAGTACAATAGGAGTTTCTTTTCAGTTATCAGTAGATGTAAACCAGTTATAATTAAAGGAATCAAGATAAAAACATCTAGCCAGGTTTTTATCTCTAATTGACTGACAGTGAAACTCATCAGAGTATAGGAAGTAGATAAGGCTAGTTTTAAAGTCTGAGGGATAGATTGAAACAATTTATTCAAACTAAAAAAGGTTGACAGACCAATCAATCCAAATTTTAAGAGAGTGGTCAGATAGACAGCATCTGGCATATTCGTTAGATCAAAAAAGTAAACCAGAGGTGAAAGAAAACTACCCAAGTAATAACTAGATAGAGCATAGAAGTTTAGCCCTAGACCACTTGTAAAGGTGTAAAACAGACTACTATTTCCATGTAGGATATTTCTTAGAGCTATATCAAAAATAACGTATTGATGAAAGCCATCTCCTAATAGAGGAGATTTGTCGCTATTCCAGTAGATACCTTGAGATAGATATACTCCTATCATCATTACTACAGGAATGATGAAAGAAACAAAATAGATCCAATATGTTTTAAAAAATAATTTCATGTTACCTCATAAAATGTTAGAAAACTCAGCTGGTTAACCCAACTGAGTTTTGAATTTTTTTAGTCTTTCCAAAGTTCTTTAACTTTTGCTTGTACTTCTGCATTTTCTAGGAATTCATCATAGGTTTCATCGATACGGTCAATGACGCCATTTTTAGACAAGACAATGATATGGTTAGCTAGAGTTTGAATAAACTCGTGGTCATGGCTGGCAAAGATGATTGATTCTTTAAAGTTTTTCAATCCATCATTCAAGCTTGAGATAGATTCCAAGTCCAAGTGATTTGTTGGATCATCAAGTACAAGGACATTTGATTTTAAAAGCATGAGTTTTGAAAGCATGACACGAACTTTTTCTCCCCCTGATAAGACATTTACAGGTTTGTTAACTTCATCTCCAGAGAAGAGCATACGGCCGAGGAAACCACGTAGGAAAGTATTATCATCTTCTTCTTTACTTGCGAATTGACTCAACCAGTCAAGTATTGATTCTCCTCCTGCAAAATCAGCTGAGTTATCTTTTGGCAGATAAGATTGACTAGTGGTAACTCCCCACTTGACAGTTCCTTCATAGTCAATGTCCCCCATGATTGCACGAATCAATGCAGTCGTTTGGATGTCATTTTGACCAATAAGAGCTGTCTTATCACCTGGACGCAAGATAAAGCTGATATTATCTAAAATAGTCTCACCGTCAATCTTTACAGTTAGATTTTCTACTGTCAAGAGATCATTACCAATCTCACGTTCCGCTTTAAAGTTGATAAATGGATATTTACGACTAGATGGTACAATTTCTTCAAGTTCAATCTTATCAAGCATTTTCTTACGTGATGTTGCTTGTCTTGATTTAGAAGCATTAGCAGAGAAACGAGCAACGAACTCTTGCAATTGTTTAATTTTTTCTTCTGCTTTGGCATTACGGTCTGCTAGCAATTTAGCAGCGAGTTCAGAAGATTCCTTCCAGAAGTCATAGTTTCCGACATAGAGTTTGATTTTTCCAAAGTCAAGGTCGGCCATGTGAGTACATACTTTGTTTAAGAAGTGACGGTCGTGGGATACTACGATAACGGTGTTATCAAAGTCAATCAAGAAGTCTTCTAACCAAGTAATCGATTGGATATCCAAACCGTTGGTAGGCTCGTCCAAAAGAAGAACATCAGGTTTACCAAAAAGTGCTTTGGCGAGGAGAACTTTTACTTTCTCACCGTTGGCCAATTCGCTCATGTTTTGATAGTGCAATTCTTCTGGAATGTTTAGGTTTTGAAGTAGTTGAGAAGCTTCGCTTTCTGCTTCCCAACCTCCAAGCTCGGCAAACTCTCCTTCGAGTTCGGCAGCACGCACTCCATCCTCATCTGAGAAATCTTCCTTCATGTAGATGGCATCTTTCTCTTTCATGATGCTATAAAGTTTTTCATTTCCCATGATAACGACATCAATGGCACGTTCATCTTCATAGTCAAAGTGATTTTGACGAAGAACAGAGAGACGTTCATCTGGACCAAGAGAGATGTGACCAGTAGTAGGTTCGATATCTCCAGCTAAAATTTTTAAAAAGGTAGATTTTCCGGCACCATTAGCACCAATTAATCCGTAAGTATTTCCTTCTGTAAATTTGATATTGACATCATCAAAAAGTTTGCGATCACTAAAACGTAGTGAAACATCAGATACTGTAAGCAATGTTTTTCTCCTATATGTGTAATATATTTATTCTACTAGAAAATACGGAAATATTCAAATTTTTATCTGTCAATTTTGTGTAAATTAATTTTACAGCATACTTTACACAAATCCGTGAATAGTAAGGTTGATTTATTTTGATAAATTGCGGTTATTTCATTAAAAAAATGCTATAATTGAAGGGACTATATCGAAGGAGAACAAAATGACTAAACCCATTATTTTAACAGGAGACCGTCCAACAGGAAAATTGCATATTGGACATTATGTTGGAAGTCTCAAAAATCGAGTATTATTACAGGAAGAGGATAAGTATGATATGTTTGTGTTCTTGGCTGACCAACAAGCCTTGACAGATCATGCCAAAGATCCTCAAACCATTGTAGAGTCTATCGGAAATGTGGCTTTGGATTATCTTGCAGTTGGATTGGATCCAAGTAAATCAACTATCTTTATTCAAAGCCAGATTCCAGAGCTGGCTGAGTTGTCTATGTATTATATGAATCTGGTTTCATTAGCACGTCTGGAGCGTAATCCAACTGTCAAGACAGAAATTGCTCAGAAAGGATTTGGAGAAAGCATTCCGACAGGATTCTTGGTCTATCCAATAGCTCAAGCAGCTGACATCACAGCTTTCAAGGCTAACTATGTTCCTGTTGGGACAGATCAGAAACCAATGATTGAGCAAACTCGTGAAATTGTTCGTTCTTTTAACAATGCATATAACTGTGATGTCTTGGTAGAACCGGAAGGTATTTATCCAGAAAATGAGAGAGCAGGGCGTTTGCCTGGTTTAGATGGGAATGCTAAAATGTCTAAATCACTCAATAACGGTATTTATTTAGCTGATGATGCGGATACTTTGCGTAAAAAAGTAATGAGTATGTATACAGACCCAGATCATATCCGCGTTGAGGATCCAGGTAAAATTGAAGGAAATATGGTTTTCCATTATCTAGATGTTTTTGGTCGCCCAGAAGATGCTCAAGAAATTGCTGAAATGAAAGAACATTATCAACGAGGTGGTCTTGGTGATGTGAAGACCAAGCGTTATCTACTTGAAATATTAGAACGTGAACTGGGTCCTATTCGTGAGCGCCGTATCGAATTTGCTAAGGATATGGGAGAAGTTTATAATATGCTTCAAAAAGGTAGTGAAAGAGCGCGTGAAGTTGCAGGTCAAACCCTATCTGAGGTTAAAGGAGCAATGGGACTTCATTACTTTAACTAAGTTTATTTTACAAGAAACTATCATTTCTATCTCGAAGAAAAGATAGTTTTTTATTTACCCCTGTAACATTTGACAAATTTTTATAGAATGGTATGATAGATACAATATAAAAAGAGTCAAGCTCAAAAAGAAAGAAAAGAGGAAACTTCGAATGTCTAATTGGGACACTAAATTTTTGAAAAAAGGTTTTACCTTTGATGATGTATTACTTATTCCAGCTGAAAGTCATGTGTTGCCTAACGATGCAGATTTAACAACTAAATTGGCAGATAATCTGACTTTAAATATCCCAATTATTACCGCTGCCATGGACACAGTTACAGAGAGTCAAATGGCTATTGCTATTGCTCGTGCAGGCGGTCTCGGAGTTATCCATAAAAACATGTCAATTGCTCAACAAGCAGACGAGGTTCGTAAGGTAAAACGTTCTGAAAATGGAGTTATTATTGATCCGTTCTTCTTGACACCTGAACATACAATTGCTGAAGCAGATGAGCTTATGGGTCGTTACCGCATCAGTGGTGTTCCAGTTGTTGAAACACTTGAAAATCGTAAATTGGTTGGTATTTTGACAAACCGAGATCTTCGTTTTATTTCAGATTATAACCAACCAATCTCAAACCATATGACTAGTGAAAATCTTGTTACTGCTCCTGTGGGTACAGACCTTGCAACAGCTGAGAATATTCTTCAAGAACACCGTATTGAAAAACTTCCGTTGGTAGATGAAGAAGGTCGTCTTTCTGGCTTGATTACTATCAAAGATATTGAAAAAGTTATTGAGTTTCCAAATGCTGCTAAAGATGAGTTTGGTCGTCTTCTAGTTGCAGGTGCAGTAGGTGTTACTTCAGATACATTTGAACGTGCAGAGGCTCTTTTTGAGGCAGGAGCGGATGCGATTGTTATTGATACTGCACATGGTCATTCTGCAGGTGTCTTGCGTAAAATTGCTGAGATTCGTGCTCACTTCCCAGATCGTACTTTGATTGCTGGAAATATTGCTACTGCTGAAGGTGCACGTGCCCTTTATGAAGCAGGTGTAGATGTTGTCAAGGTTGGTATTGGCCCAGGTTCTATCTGTACTACTCGTGTGATTGCTGGTGTTGGTGTTCCGCAAGTAACAGCTATCTACGATGCTGCAGCTGTTGCGCGTGAATATGGTAAAACGATCATTGCTGACGGTGGAATCAAGTATTCTGGAGATATTGTAAAAGCCCTTGCTGCAGGTGGAAATGCAGTTATGCTTGGATCAATGTTTGCTGGAACTGATGAAGCTCCAGGCGAAACTGAAATCTTCCAAGGACGTAAGTTTAAGACTTACCGTGGTATGGGATCAATTGCTGCTATGAAGAAAGGTTCAAGCGATCGTTACTTCCAAGGTTCTGTCAATGAAGCAAACAAACTCGTTCCAGAAGGAATTGAAGGTCGTGTTGCTTATAAAGGAGCGGCAGCTGATATTGTCTTCCAAATGATTGGTGGTATTCGCTCTGGTATGGGTTACTGTGGTGCAGCTAACCTTAAAGAACTACACGATAATGCTCAATTTATTGAAATGTCTGGTGCTGGTTTGAAAGAGAGCCATCCTCATGATGTACAAATTACTAATGAGGCGCCAAATTATTCTATGTAAAAAACAATGAAAAGAACTCCCGTGAAAACAGGAGTTCTTTTACGATAGTGTCAATTTTAATTTACAGTAACTTTACCATCCTGAATAGTGAAGATACTTAGATTTTCTGGTAGATTTTGGAGATGATCTAAGCTTGTTGTTGTGATAAAGGTTTGGATTGAATGAGAAATCGTTTCTAATAATTTTAGTTGTCTAGTGTTGTCAAGTTCGCTCATAACATCGTCAAGTAGTAATATTGGAGATTCTGTAGTAATACTTTCCATTAACTCAATTTCTGCTAATTTTATAGAGAGGACGAGACTACGATGTTGACCTTGACTTCCAAAACTAGCATCCATCCCATTTATATAAAAAGAAATATCATCTCGATGAGGACCAACACCAGTATTCTTTTTAAATAAATCTCTGGATCTACTTTTTTCTAAAGCAATTTTGAAAGATTCGGATAAGTCTTCCTTGTCAGTTATCTTTACAGAAGATTGATAGGATATTGACAACTCTTCAATCTGATTAGAAAGTTCAAAATGTGTCTTACGACCAAAATGCTCTAGTTTTTTTATGAAATCTAAGCGGTGATTCATCACACGACATCCATAATCAACTAACTGATCATCCAACACTGAAAGGAAGGTTTCATCTATTGTTTGAGCTGATTTTAGATAAGTGTTTCTTTGTTTTAGGATGTGATTATAATTGGTTAAATCTGATAAATAGATTGGCTTAATTTGCCCAAGCTCCATATCAATAAATTTTCGTCGAACCGAAGGTGCTCCCTTAATTAGTTGTAAATCTTCAGGAGCAAATAAGACAACATTCATGTGTCCTACATAATCTGAAAGTCGTGCCTGTTTTAAGTGATTAACTTTTGTCACACGGCCTTTTTGTGTTAGTTCGATTTCTAGAGGAATGGATCCAGTTTTTTTCTGAACGAGACCTGAAAGATGAAGTTGTTCCTCATCAAAATGAATGAGATTTTTATCTGTTCGAGTTCGATGACTACGTGTTAAGGCTAAAAAATAGATAGCCTCTAACATATTTGTTTTTCCTTGTGCATTGCGTCCTAAAAAGATATTTAATTTAGGATTAAAGTCTATTTTCGTCTCTTTATAGTTACGAAAAGTCTTGAGAGATAGGTATTGTAGCCACATGATTATCTACCAGGGAATCGCGGAGCTTGTTTGCTTTTGGGTGATGAAGTAGGTTTTGATTTATCTTTTTTTACACCCTTATTCATCTCCTTAACAAGTTTAGCAATTCGTTCTTTTTCAACTTTATCAGCTTGGTATTCCTCTTGCTCCTCAGAAGTAGGTTGTGTCAACAAGATGTCAATATTCATGTCAGGGATGTCAACTTTATCACCAATACGAAGTTTTTTACCACGACGACTCTCTAATTCCCCATTAAAGTAAACAGAATGTTCAGAGAGAAAGGATTTGATAGCTCCTCCGCTATGTGTAATTCCAAGTTCTTTGAGTAGTGCTTGGAGGGTAATAAATTCTTCAAATAATTTGTATTCCATAATTCACCTCAATCTTTGGTATTATACCATATTTTCCTAAAAATAGTGAGAGAAATAGGGAGAAATGTAAGCGATTTTTATTTCAAAAGTGTTACAGAGAACAAGAAAATTTCAGGTTTTCGTGATATAATAGAAGTCTGTATATAAGGAGGTAAATCATGGAGTTAGTGCATGGAATTTCAACATATTTTATCCAATCAAAAAAGTTTAAAACGAACAAAATTACCGTGCGTTTTACAGCTCCATTATCTCTTGATACGATTGCAGGTCGCATGTTGAGTGCGAGTATGCTAGAAACTGCCAACCAGATGTACCCCACTTCTCAAGATTTGAGGAGACACTTGGCCAGTCTATACGGTACAGATATGTCAACCAATTGTTTCAGAAGAGGGCAAAGCCACATTATAGAATTGACATTTACCTATGTTCGTGATGAGTTTTTAAGTAGGAAAAACGTGCTAACCTCTCAGATTTTGGAACTTGTAAAAGAAACTCTTTTTTCACCCGTAGTAGTTGATAATGGGTTTGATCCGGCCTTATTTGAAATTGAGAAAAAACAATTGCTAGCAAGTTTAGCAGCTGATATGGATGATTCTTTTTATTTTGCACATAAAGAATTGGATAAATTGTTTTTTCATGATGAACGTCTTCAATTGGAATATAGTGATTTACGAAATCGTATTTTAGCTGAAACTCCACAAAGTTCTTATTCTTGTTTCCAAGAATTTTTAGCCAATGATCGAATAGATTTCTTTTTCCTAGGTGATTTTAATGAGGTTGAAACTCAAAATGTATTAGAATCATTTGGCTTTAAAGGTCGAAAAGGAGATGTGAAGGTTCAGTATTGTCAACCTTATTCCAATATCCTTCAGGAAGGTATGGTTCGGAAAAATGTGGGACAGTCTATTTTAGAGTTGGGATATTATTGCTCTGCTGAATATGGCGATGAGCAACATTTACCCATGATTGTAATGAATGGTTTACTTGGTGGATTTGCTCACTCTAAGCTCTTTACAAATGTCCGTGAAAATGCTGGATTAGCTTATACCATTTTAAGTCAACTCGATTTGTTTAGTGGATTCTTGAGAATGTATGCTGGTATCAATCGAGAAAATAGGAATCAGGCTCGAAAAATGATGAATAATCAATTACTTGATTTAAAAAAAGGTTATTTTACAGAGCTTGAGCTAGAGCAGACCAAGGAAATGATTCGTCGGTCTTTGTTGCTTTCTCAAGATAATCAAGGTTCATTGATTGAACGTGCTTATCAAAATGCCTTACTTGGGAAATCTTCAGCAGACTTTAAAAGTTGGATTGCAAAACTCGAGCAAGTTGACAAAGATGCTATTTGTAGAGCAGCTAATAATGTGAAACTACAGGCGATTTACTTTATGGAAGGAATAGAATGACAAAGGTTGTTTTTGAAGAAAAATACTATCCAGCTGTAAAAGAAATGATTTATCGAACTCGTTTGGCCAACGGATTGACAGTTGCTCTTTTGCCTAAAAAGGAATTTAAAGAGGTTTACGGGAGTGTAACTGTACAATTTGGTTCGGTAGATACGCTTGTCACAGAAGTTGACGGAGATGTAAAAGAATATCCTGCGGGAATTGCTCATTTTCTTGAACATAAATTATTTGAGAGAGAAGATTCTAGCGATTTGATGTCGGCTTTTACGAGTCTAGGTGCAGATAGTAATGCCTTTACAAGCTTTACAAAAACAAGCTATCTTTTTTCAGCAACGGATCATTTTTTAGAAAATTTAGATTTACTTGATGAATTGGTAACATCAGCACATTTTACTGAAGATTCCATTTTAAGAGAGCAGGATATTATTCAGCAAGAACGAGAAATGTATCAAGATGATCCAGATTCGTGTTTATTCTTTTCAACCTTAGCGAATTTGTATCCAGGTACACCTTTAGCGACGGATATAGTTGGAAGTGAGGAGTCCATTTCCCAAATAAATCTAACTAATTTGCAAGAAAATTTTGCAAGATTTTACAAACCTGTAAACATGTCTCTGTTTTTAGTTGGTGATTTTGATGTGGAGCGAGTACAGGACTATTTTGAAAGCAAAGAACTGAAAGATTCAGATTTTCAGGAAGTAGCAAGAGAAAAGTTGTTTTTACAGCCTGTAAAGCCAACAGATAGTATGAGAATAGAAGTATCTTCTCCCAAACTAGCGATTGGAGTTAGAGGTAAGCGAGAAGTTTCTGAAGCGGATTGCTATCGACATCATATTTTATTAAAATTATTGTTTGCAATGATGTTTGGTTGGACTTCGGATCGTTTTCAAAAATGTTATGAATCAGGTAAAATTGATGCGTCCTTATCTCTTGAAATTGAAGTAACAAGTCGTTTTCATTTTGTTATGTTGACAATGGATACGAAAGAGCCAGTTGCTTTATCCCATCAATTTAGGAAGGCCATTCGTAATTTTACAAAGGATTTAGATATTACAGAGGATCATTTAGATATTATCAAAAGAGAGATGTTTGGAGAATTTTTCAGTAGCATGAACTCTCTTGAATTTATTGCAACGCAATATGATGCTTTTGAAAATGGTGAGACAATTTTTGATTTGCCGAAAATTTTACAGGAAATTACTTTAGAGGATGTCCTTGATGCTGGACATCATTTAATAGATGATGGTGACATAGTTGATTTTACAATATTCCCATCGTAGTAACCTATTATAATAGACACTAGAAAGAAGGGATGACAAGTATGAGAAAAAAAACAATTGGAGAGGTTTTACGATTAGCTAGAATCAATCAGGGATTGAGTTTAGATGAATTGCAGAAAAAGACAGAAATCCAGTTAGATATGTTGGAAGCAATGGAAGCAGATGATTTCGATCAACTTCCAAGTCCTTTTTACACACGTTCTTTCTTGAGAAAATATGCATGGGCTGTTGAGTTAGATGACCAAATTGTCTTGGATGCTTATGATTCTGGGAGTATGATTACTTATGAGGAAGTAGATGTTGATGAAGACGAGTTGACAGGGCGCAGACGTTCAAGTAAGAAAAATAAGAAAAAACCATCCTTTTTACCTTTATTTTATTTTATCCTTTTTGCCTTATCTATTTTAATTTTTGTGACCTATTATGTTTGGAACTATATTCAAACTCAACCAGAGGGGCCTTCTCTTTCTAATTACAGTGTGGTTCAATCAACAAGTTCAATAAGTTCAACTAGCTCTGTTCCCCACTCCTCAAGTAGTAGTTCATCTAGCAGTTCTTCTAGTATAGAATCAGCTATAAGTGTATCAGGTGAAGGAAATCATGTAGAAATCGCTTATAAGACAAGTAAGGAAACAGTTAAATTGCAATTGGCAGTTTCAGATGTTACAAGTTGGGTCAGCGTTTCAGAAAGCGAACTTGAGGGCGGTGTAACCTTATCGCCAGAGAAGAAAAGTGCAGAAGCAACAGTTGCAACTAAAAGTCCTGTAACAATTACCTTAGGTGTTGTAAAAGGTGTTGCTTTGACAGTAGATAATCAGACTGTTGATTTATCGAAATTAACAGCTCAGACTGGACAAATCACTGTAACCTTTACTAAAAATTAAGGAAAAACGAATGAAAAAAGAACAAATTCCCAATCTTTTAACAATAGGTCGAATTCTCTTTATACCTATTTTTATCTTTATTTTAACGATAGGAAATTCGATAGAGAGTCATATAGTGGCAGCTATTATCTTTGCTATTGCTAGTATTACAGATTATTTAGATGGATATTTAGCTCGTAAATGGAATGTGGTCAGTAATTTTGGTAAATTTGCAGATCCTATGGCGGATAAGTTACTAGTTATGTCGGCTTTTATTATGCTGATTGAGTTAGGTATGGCTCCAGCTTGGATTGTTGCAGTGATCATCTGTCGTGAGTTGGCTGTGACAGGTTTAAGGCTTTTATTGGTTGAAACTGGTGGAACAGTTTTAGCAGCAGCAATGCCTGGAAAAATTAAAACTTTTAGTCAGATGTTTGCCATTATTTTCTTGCTATTACATTGGACTTTGCTTGGTCAAGTTCTACTTTATGTGGCCTTGTTTTTCACTATCTACTCTGGCTATGATTATTTCAAGGGTAGTGCCTATGTATTTAAAGGGACATTTGGTTCGAAATGAAATCAATAATTGATGTAAAAAATCTTTCTTTTCGTTATAAGGAAAGTCAAGAATACTATGATGTGAAGGATATTACGTTTCACGTGAAACGTGGAGAATGGCTTTCGATTGTAGGGCATAATGGTAGTGGTAAATCAACGACGGTTCGATTAATTGATGGCTTACTGGAAGCAGAATCTGGAGAGATTGTAATAGATGGTCAACGGTTGACTGAGGAAAATGTTTGGAAAATACGTCGTCAAATCGGTATGGTTTTTCAAAATCCAGACAATCAATTTGTTGGAGCGACTGTTGAAGATGATGTAGCCTTTGGTTTGGAAAATCAGGGTCTTTCTCGTCAAGAAATGAAAAAGAGAGTGGAGGAAGCTCTAGATTTGGTTGGCATGTTGGACTTTAAAAAGAGAGAGCCGGCGCGTCTATCAGGTGGCCAAAAACAACGTGTGGCCATTGCAGGTGTTGTAGCCCTAAGACCAGCTATTTTAATCTTAGATGAAGCAACGAGTATGTTGGACCCTGAGGGGCGTAGAGAACTGATTGAGACAGTACAGGGAATTCGGAAAGACTATGATATGACGGTCATTTCTATTACCCATGATTTGGAAGAAGTTGCCATGAGTGACCGCGTATTGGTCATGAAAAAAGGGGAAATTGAATCAACTAGTAGCCCAAGAGAACTTTTCTCTCGAAATGATTTAGATCAAATTGGATTAGACGATCCTTTTGCCAATCAAGTAAAATATTCTTTGAGCCAGAATGGCTATGATTTACCTGAAAATTATTTGACAGAAAGTGAGCTAGAGGATAAATTATGGGAATTGCTCTAGAAAATGTGAGTTTTACATATCAAGAAGGGACTCCCTTAGCTTCAACAGCTTTGTCGGATGTTTCTTTGACGATTGAAGATGGTTCTTATACGGCTTTAATTGGGCACACAGGTAGTGGTAAATCAACTATTTTACAACTCTTAAATGGTTTATTGGTGCCAAGTCAAGGGAGTGTGAGGGTTTTTGATACCTTAATCACCTCGACTTCTAAAAATAAAGATATTCGTCAAATTAGAAAACAGGTTGGCTTGGTATTTCAGTTTGCTGAAAATCAGATTTTTGAAGAAACGGTTTTGAAAGACGTTGCTTTTGGACCGCAAAATTTTGGAGTTTCTGAGGAAGATGCGGAGCAGATTGCGCGTGAGAAACTGGCTTTGGTTGGAATTGATGAATCACTTTTTAATCGTAGTCCGTTTGAGTTGTCTGGTGGACAAATGAGACGTGTCGCCATTGCAGGCATACTTGCCATGGAACCAGCTATATTAGTCTTAGATGAGCCAACAGCTGGTCTAGATCCTCTAGGGAGAAAAGAGTTGATGACCCTGTTCAGAAAACTCCACCAGTCAGGGATGACTATCGTCTTGGTAACACATTTGATGGATGATGTTGCTGAACATGCGAATCAAGTCTATGTGATGGAAAAGGGACGTCTAGTTAAGGGTGGTAAGCCAAGTGATGTCTTTCAAGATGTTGTCTTTATGGAAGAAGTGCAGTTGGGAGTACCTAAAATTACGGCCTTTTGTAAACGATTGGCTGATAGAGGCGTGTCATTTAAACGATTACCGATTAAGATAGAGGAGTTCAAGGAGTCGCTAAATGGATAGTATGATTTTAGGGCGTTATATCCCAGGGGATTCGATTGTTCACCGATTGGATCCACGTAGCAAATTGCTTGCTATGATGCTACTGATTTTGATTGTGTTTTGGGCTAATAACCCCTTGACGAATCTGATTCTTTTTATAGCGACAGGGATATTTATTGCCTTGTCAGGAGTATCTCTTTCATTTTTTATTCAGGGCTTGAAGTCTATGTTTTTCTTGATTGCCTTCACAACTATTTTTCAACTATTTTTCATTTCTAATGGGAATGTTTTATTTGAGTTTTCGTTTGTGAGAATCACGGATTATGCTTTGCAACAAGCTGGAATTATTTTTTGTCGTTTTGTATTGATTATTTTCTTTTCAACTTTGTTAACCTTAACGACCATGCCCTTAAGTTTAGCATCAGCTGTCGAAGCTTTGTTAGCGCCTTTAAAGCGTGTGAAAGTTCCAGTTCATGAAATTGGATTGATGCTGTCCATGAGTCTACGTTTTGTCCCAACATTAATGGATGATACGACGCGGATTATGAATGCGCAGAAAGCGCGTGGAGTGGATTTTGGTGAAGGAAGCATTGTTCAAAAAGTAAAGGCGATGATTCCCATTTTGATTCCTCTTTTTGCAACAAGTTTAAAACGTGCGGATTCCTTGGCTATCGCTATGGAAGCGCGTGGTTATCAGGGTGGAAAAGGCAGAAGTCAATACCGACAATTGAAATGGACTCTAAAGGATACGCTGACCATTCTTGTTATTATCGTACTTGGTTGTTGCTTATTTTTCTTAAAATCTTAGTAGCTTTCAGGAATTGATAAAAAAGTTACTGTAACAGTTCTTGATATAAAGGTAGGGATATGAACCGTTTTAAAAAATCAAAATATGTCATTATTGTTTTTGTCACTGTTCTGCTTGTCTTAGCTCTCTTAGCGACGACTTATTCAAGTACAATTGTGACAAAATTAGGAGATGGAATCTCATTGGTTGATAGGGTTGTGCAAAAACCTTTTCGGTGGTTTGATTCTGTCAAATCAGATTTGGCTCATTTGACACGAGCATATAATGAAAATGAAAGTTTGAAGAAACAGCTTTACCAGTTAGAAGTCAAATCAAATGAGGCGGAAAGTTTAAAGACGGAAAATGAACAACTGCGTCAATTGCTTGATATGAAGTCTAAATTGCAAGCCACAAAGACTTTGGCAGCAGATGTTATTATGCGTTCTCCGGTATCTTGGAAGCAGGAGTTGACCTTGGATGCAGGTAGATCAAAAGGTGCTTCTGAGAATATGTTAGTAATTGCAAACGGTGGTTTGATTGGGAGTGTTTCAAAAGTGGAGGACAACTCTACTATGGTCAACCTTCTGACAAATACGGAAAATGCTGATAAGATTTCTGTTAAAATTCAACACGGCACTACCACAATTTATGGTATTATTGTTGGCTACGACAAGGAAAATGAAGTTCTTAAAATTAGCCAATTAAATAGTAATAGCGATATTAGTTCAGGCGATAAGGTGACAACGGGTGGATTAGGAAACTTTAATGTTGCGGATATTCCTGTTGGTGAAGTGGTTGCCACAACGCATAGTACAGACTATTTGACACGAGAAGTAACTGTTAAATTGAGTGCAGATACTCATAATGTGGATGTGATAGAATTAGTGGGGAATTCATAATGAGACAGTTGAAGCAGGTTGGAGTATTTTTATTGCTTCCTTTCTTTGTTCTAATTGACGCCCATATTAGCCAGCTTCTGGGCTCATTTTTCCCCCATGTACATTTGGCTAGTCATTTTCTGTTTCTATTTCTCTTATTTGAGACGATAGAAGTATCAGAGTATCTCTATCTAGTCTATTGTTTTGTTATAGGCTTGGTTTATGATGTTTACTTTTTCCATCTAATAGGGATTGCAACTCTCTTATTTATCTTATTGGGAGCCTTCCTTCATAAATTGAATAGTGTTATTTTGTTGAATCGTTGGACAAGAATGCTAGCTATGATTGTGCTGACATTCCTGTTTGAAATGGGTAGTTATCTTTTGGCTTTTATGGTAGGGTTGACAGTAGATAGCATGTCGATTTTTATAGTCTATAGCTTGGTACCGACGATGATTTTAAATTTTTTATGGATTACTGTTTTTCAATTTATTTTTGAAAAATATTATCTATAAGAACGACATATAAATGTAACAAAGGCGTAATGTTTATTGGAATTTTTTTTGGTATACTAGTATTGTCTTAAACAGAAGGAGTATTTATTAGCCATGAAGAAAAAAATCTTAGCCTCGCTTTTATTAAGTACAGTAATGGTTTCCCAGGCAGCAGTATTGACGACTGCCCATGCAGAAACGACTGATGACAAAATTGCTGCTCAAGATAATAAAATTAGTAATTTAACAGCACAACAAGAAGAAGCACAAAAACAAGTTGATCAAATTCAGGAGCAAGTATCTGCGATTCAAGCAGAGCAATCTAACTTGCAATCTGAAAATGATAGATTACAAGCAGAATCTAAGAAACTCGAGGGTGAGATTACAGAACTTTCCAAAAACATTGTTTCTCGTAACCAATCTTTGGAAAAACAAGCTCGTAGTGCTCAAACAAATGGAGCTGCAACTAGCTATATCAATACCATTGTAAACTCAAAATCAATTACAGAAGCTATTTCACGTGTTACTGCAATGAGTGAAATCGTATCTGCGAACAACAAAATGTTAGAACAACAAAAGGCAGATAAAAAAGCTATTTCTGAAAAACAAGTAGCAAATAATGATGCTATCAATACTGTAATTGCTAATCAACAAAAATTAGCTGATGATGCTCAAGCATTGACTACGAAACAGGCAGAACTAAAGGCTGCTGAATTGAGTCTTGCTGCTGAGAAAGCGACAGCTGAAGGGGAAAAAGCAAGTCTATTAGAGCAAAAAGCAGCAGCTGAGGCAGAGGCTCGTGCAGCTGCGGCAGCAGAAGCAGCTTATAAGGCAAAACAAGTAAGTCAACAACAAACAGTTGTTGCTTCTGGAAATACGACTTTTGCAGCACAGGTTCAAGCTGTAGCTTCTTCGGAATCAACAACATATACTCCTGTGGCAGTCAAACAACGCCCAACATACAGTACAAATGCTTCAACTTATCCAATTGGTGAATGTACATGGGGAGTTAAAACATTAGCACCTTGGGCTGGAGACTATTGGGGTAATGGAGCACAGTGGGCCACAAGTGCAGCAGCAGCAGGTTTCCGTACAGGTTCAACACCTCAAGTTGGAGCAATTGCATGTTGGAACGATGGTGGATATGGTCACGTAGCGGTTGTTACAGCTGTTGAATCAACAACACGTATCCAAGTATCAGAATCAAATTATGCTGGGAATCGTACAATTGGAAATCACCGTGGATGGTTCAATCCAACAACGACTTCTGAAGGTTTTGTAACATATATTTATGCAGACTAATTATAGAGGGACTCGAATAGAGCCCTCTTTTCAGATTTTACCAGAGACAATAACTATTAAAAATCCCATCAAAATAGCTTGAAAATATCGAAAAAGTATGGTAGAATAAAAATTGTCGTATGAACGATAATACTCATTCTTGATGAATTGTGAAGCAGTTGCCCTTGGGTCGTTTTGCGAGTTGAAGTCAAGAAGAGGAAAAAACAAAAAGGAGAAATACTCATGGCAGTAATTTCAATGAAACAACTTCTTGAGGCTGGTGTACACTTTGGTCACCAAACTCGTCGCTGGAACCCTAAGATGGCTAAGTACATCTTTACTGAACGTAACGGAATCCACGTTATCGACTTGCAACAAACTGTAAAATATGCTGACCAAGCATACGACTTCATGCGTGATGCAGCAGCTAACGATGCAGTTGTATTGTTCGTTGGTACTAAGAAACAAGCAGCTGATGCAGTTGCTGAAGAAGCAGTACGTTCAGGTCAATACTTCATCAACCACCGTTGGTTGGGTGGAACTCTTACAAACTGGGGAACAATCCAAAAACGTATCGCTCGTTTGAAAGAAATCAAACGTATGGAAGAAGATGGAACTTTCGAAGTTCTTCCTAAGAAAGAAGTTGCACTTCTTAACAAACAACGTGCGCGTCTTGAAAAATTCTTGGGTGGTATCGAAGATATGCCTCGTATCCCAGATGTGATGTACGTAGTTGACCCACATAAAGAGCAAATCGCTGTTAAAGAAGCTAAAAAATTGGGAATCCCAGTTGTAGCGATGGTTGACACAAATACTGATCCAGATGATATTGATGTAATCATCCCAGCTAACGATGACGCTATCCGTGCTGTTAAATTGATCACAGCTAAATTGGCTGACGCTATCATCGAAGGACGTCAAGGTGAGGATGCAGTAGCAGTTGAAGCAGAATTTGCAGCTTCAGAAACTCAAGCAGATTCAATTGAAGAAATCGTTGAAGTTGTAGAAGGCGACAACGCTTAATTTATATAAATAGTAATTACCTAGGAGGGCGGGGCTTAGCCCGGCTCTCCTATTTTTAAAAAATATAGGAGAATCAAAATGGCAGAAATTACAGCTAAACTTGTAAAAGAGTTGCGTGAAAAATCTGGTGCCGGTGTTATGGACGCTAAAAAAGCGCTTGTAGAAACAGACGGTGACATCGAAAAAGCGATTGAATTGCTTCGTGAAAAAGGTATGGCTAAGGCAGCTAAGAAAGCTGACCGTGTTGCTGCAGAAGGTTTGACTGGTGTTTATGTTGACGGTAACATTGCAGCAGTTGTTGAAGTAAATGCTGAAACTGACTTCGTTGCGAAAAACGCTCAATTTGTTGAGTTAGTAAACGCAACAGCTAAAGCAATCGTTGAAGGAAAACCAGCTAACAACGAAGAAGCTCTTGCTTTGACAATGCCTTCAGGTGAAACTCTTGAAGCTGCATACGTATCTGCAACAGCAACTATCGGAGAAAAAATCTCATTCCGTCGCTTTGCATTGATTGAAAAAACAGACGCACAACACTTTGGAGCTTACCAACATAACGGTGGACGTATCGGTGTTATCTCTGTAATCGAAGGTGGAGACGAAGCACTTGCTAAACAAATTTCAATGCACATCGCAGCGATGAAACCAACAGTTCTTTCATACAAAGAATTGGATGAGCAATTTGTTAAAGATGAGTTGGCACAATTGAACCACGTTATCGACCAAGATAACGAAAGTCGTGCAATGGTTAACAAACCAGCTCTTCCACACTTGAAGTATGGATCAAAAGCACAATTGACTGATGAAGTGATTGCTCAAGCTGAAGCTGACATCAAAGCTGAGTTGGCTGCAGAAGGCAAACCAGAAAAAATCTGGGACAAAATTATCCCAGGTAAAATGGATCGCTTCATGCTTGACAACACTAAAGTTGACCAAGCTTATACACTTCTTGCACAAGTTTACATCATGGATGACAGCAAGACAGTTGAAGCATACCTTGAATCAGTTAACGCTTCAGTAGTTGAGTTCGCTCGCTTTGAAGTTGGTGAAGGTATTGAGAAAGCTGCAAACGACTTTGAAGCTGAAGTTGCAGCTACAATGGCAGCAGCCTTGAATAACTAATTATAGAAAGGAAGTAAATTTGCTTCCTTTTTTCTATGCAGTCGATCCTTATAGGGAGAGCTTCCTATTTTCAAGGTAAAAATAAAAAGCCCTATAATAAGGGCCAATTGTATTTAGGAGACTAAACTTCAAATTCATAGAGTGCTGTAGAGAGATAACGTTCACCGTTATCTGGTGCTAGAGCAAGGACTTTTTTACCTGTACCTAATTTTTTGGCAATCTCGATGGCTCCGTAGATAGCTGCAGCTGAGGAAATCCCTACAAGGAAGCCTTCTTTTCCACCAATTTCACGTCCGAGTGCAAGAGCATCATCTGATGTTACACGAACGATACCATCATAGGCTTTAGTATCAAGTGTATCAGGAATAAATCCAGCTGAGATACCTTGAATTTTGTGAGGACCAGGTTTTTCACCAGATAGAATAGCAGATTCATCAGCTTCCACTGCATAAACTTGAATGTTTGAATTTGCTGATTTGAGTGCATGAGAAACACCAGAAATCGTTCCACCGGTACCCACTCCAGCAACAAAGGCATCTAGTCCATCTTTACCGAAAGCAGCTAGTATTTCAGCTCCTGTTGTTCTTTCGTGTACTTCTGGATTAGCTGGATTGTCAAATTGAAGAGGAAGGAAGCCATCACGTTCAGCAGCGATTTCTTGAGCCTTAGCAATAGCACCCTTCATTCCTTCGCTACCAGGCGTAAGGACGAGTTCAGCACCATAGGCTTGGATAATCTTACGGCGTTCTACACTCATAGTTTCAGGCATAACGATGACAACTTTATACCCTTTAGCAGCCCCTACCCATGAAAGTCCAATACCAGTGTTTCCACTTGTTGCTTCAACAATAGTAGAACCAGGTTTCAGAATACCATCTTGTTCAGCTTTTTCAATCATGCTAAGGGCAATACGGTCTTTTACAGATGAACCAGGATTAAATGCTTCAAGTTTTACATAGACATCTGCAGCACCTTCTGGCACAATGTTGTTGAGTCTAACAATCGGTGTTTGACCGACTAGTTCAGTAATGTTGTTATAAATAGACATATGAATACCTCTTTGTATAAGATATTTCTAGTATAACGCTATCTATACCATTTGTAAAATATAGAAATCCTATCGAAGTGATAGGATTTTTTTATATCACAGGTCTAAGCCATTAATTTTTAAGCGATTGTGTTCAGCTAATTCTAGTAAATAGGTGTAAAGGAAAACGATATCAGGTTTCGTTTGAATTGCTTCATTTTCTAGTATATTTTGGTACGCATCTTTTTATTTTGCTAATTAAAGTAGCGGTGGAAATATCAGTGAAACACTGTATTATCTATTGTTTACACTAGGTTTACAGGAACCTCAACTTCGCGTAAACCTTGATCAGTTAAAGTGACTTTTCCATTAAAAAATTCTACCAGTGCAGCTTTAATAGTTTCTTTTTCTTCTTTATCAACATAAATCATCGTATCGACTTGATCTGTAAAGTTTGTATCCAGCTCCATGAGATTATGTTCTTTAAGAAAGTTACTGTACTCTTGGTACTGAGCATAAGACATTTGAATAGCAATGCCCGCCTGTTCCTTTATTTCAATGATGCCAATTTCTTTGACAGCTAAGGCGACACTGCCGGCGTAAGCACGAATTAGTCCTCCAGCGCCTAGTTTAATACCACCAAAGTAGCGTGTCACAACCACACAGACATTGGTGAGATTGTGATTTTCTAGTACCCCAAGCATGGGAACACCAGCAGTACCACTAGGCTCACCATCATCACTTGTACGTTTAATTTCACTACGTTCTCCAATAATAAAGGCAGAGCAGTTATGTGTCGCTTTGTAGTGTTCTTTTTTGATGGCAGTAATGAAGTCACGAGCCTCTTCTTCGCTATAAACACGCTTGGCATGGCAGATAAAGCGAGATTTTTTGATTTCTTCTTGGACTTGACCGTCCTCTTTAATTGTTCTAAATTCCATGATTTAATTGTACTAAAAAATCATCTAAAGTGCTAGTTTTTACGAATAAAGAAGTATGAAAGTAAATCCAAATTATCTCGGTCGTTTATTTACTGAGAATGAATTAACAGAAGAAGAACGTCAGTTGGCGGAGAAACTTCCAGCAATGAGAAAGGAGAAGGGGAAACTTTTCTGTCAACGTTGTAATAGTACTGTTCTAGAAGAATGGTATTTGCCCATCGGTGCTTACTATTGTCGAGAGTGCTTGCTGATGAAGCGAGTCAGAAGTGATCAAACTTTATACTATTTTCCGCAGGAGGATTTTCCGAAGCAAGATGTTCTCAAATGGCGCGGCCAATTAACTCCTTTTCAAGAGAAGGTGTCAGAGGGACTACTTCAAGCAGTAGACAAGCAAAAGCCAACCTTAGTTCATGCGGTAACAGGAGCTGGAAAGACAGAAATGATTTATCAAGTAGTGGCTAAAGTGATTAATGGAGGTGGTGCAGTGTGTTTGGCTAGTCCTCGCATAGATGTTTGTTTGGAGCTGTATAAGCGCCTGCAACAGGATTTTTCTTGCGGAATAGCTTTGCTACATGGAGAATCGGAACCTTATTTTCGAACACCACTAGTTGTTGCGACGACCCATCAGTTATTGAAGTTTTATCAAGCTTTTGATTTGCTGATAGTGGATGAAGTAGATGCTTTTCCTTATGTTGATAATCCCACGCTTTACCACGCTGTCAAGAATAGTGTAAAGGAGAATGGATTGAGAATCTTTTTAACAGCGACTTCGACCAATGAGTTAGATAAAAAGGTCCGTTTAGGAGAACTAAAAAGACTGAGTTTACCGAGACGGTTTCATGGAAATCCGTTGATTATTCCAAAACCAATTTGGTTATCGGATTTTAATCGCTACTTAGATAAGAAGTGTTTGTCGCCAAAGTTAAAGTCCTATATTGATAAGCAGAGAAAGACAGGTTATCCGTTACTTATTTTTGCTTCAGAAATTAAGAAAGGGGAGCAGTTAAAAGAAATCTTACAGGAGCAATTTCCAAATGAGAAAATTGGCTTTGTATCTTCTGTAACAGAGGATCGATTAGAGCAAGTACAAGCTTTTCGAGATGGGGAGCTGACAATACTTATCAGTACGACAATCTTGGAGCGTGGAGTTACATTCCCTTGTGTGGATGTTTTCGTAGTAGAGGCCAATCATCGTTTGTTTACCAAGTCTAGTTTGATTCAAATTGGTGGACGAGTTGGACGAAGTATGGATAGACCGACAGGAGATTTGCTTTTCTTCCATGATGGGTTAAATACTTCAATTAAGAAGGCGATTAAGGAAATTCAGATGATGAATAAGGAGGCTGGTCTATGAAGTGCTTGTTATGTGAGCAGACTATGAAGACTGTTTTAACTTTTAGTAGTCTCTTACTTCTGAAGAATGATGCCTCCTGTCTTTGTTTAGATTGTGATTCTACTTTTGAGAGGATTGGAGAAGAGCACTGTCCAAACTGTATGAAAATAGGATTGTCAACAAAGTGTCAAGATTGTCAATTTTGGTGTAAAGAAGGAGTTGAAGTCAGTCATAGAGCGATTTTTACTTACAATCAAGCTATGAAGGATTTTTTCAGTCGGTATAAGTTTGATGGAGACTTCCTTTTAAGAAAAGTGTTTGCTTCAGTTTTAAGTGAGGAGTTAAAAAAGTACAAAGAGTATCAATTTGTAGTCATTCCCCTAAGTCCTGATAGATATGTTAACAGAGGATTTAATCAGGTTGAGGGCTTGGTAGAGGCAGCAGGTTTTTCGTATCTGGATTTACTAGGGAAAAGAGAAGAGAGAGCCAGTTCTTCTAAAAATCGTTCAGAACGCTTGGGGACAGAACTTCCTTTCTTTATAAAAAGTGGAGTCACTATTCCTAAAAAAATCCTACTTATAGATGATATCTATACTACAGGAGCAACTATAAATCGTGTCAAGAAACTGTTGGAAGAAGCTGGTGCTAAGGATGTAAAAACATTTTCCCTTGTAAGATGAGGAAAAAATTTGCAAAAATAGAATGAAAGCGTTATAATAAAATCATAAAAACAAAAATGTTTAGAAAGAAGGTACTCATATGATTAAATATAGTATACGTGGTGAAAACCTAGAAGTAACAGAAGCAATTCGTGATTATGTAGTTTCTAAACTCGAAAAGATCGAAAAGTATTTTCAAGCTGAACAAGAGTTGGATGCTCGAGTTAACTTGAAGGTGTATCGTGAAAAAACTGCTAAAGTGGAAGTAACGATTCCGCTTGGCTCTATTACTCTTCGTGCAGAAGATGTATCTCAAGATATGTATGGTTCAATTGACCTTGTAACTGATAAAATTGAACGTCAGATTCGTAAAAATAAAACAAAAATCGAGCGTAAAAATAAAAATAAGGTAGCAACTGGTCAATTATTTACAGATGCTTTGGTGGAAGATTCAAATGTTGTCCAGTCTAAAGTTGTTCGTTCAAAACAAATTGATTTAAAACCAATGGATTTGGAAGAAGCAATTCTACAAATGGATTTATTGGGGCATGATTTCTTTATCTATGTGGATGTTGAAGATCAGACAACCAATGTGATTTATCGTCGTGAGGATGGTGAAATTGGTTTGTTAGAGGTTAAAGAATCTTAATTTCAATATGTGTAAAGGTAGGTTTACTGAATTGTAAACTACCTTTTTCTTATAATTGATAGAATTACTGATTACACTTTTAAAAAGTCGCTTTTTGAGGGGTATTATGGTATAATGGGTGCCAAGAGGTTTTGAATGAAAAAATTTTATGTAAGTCCAATTTTTCCTATTCTAGTAGGATTGATTGCGTTTGGAGTCTTATCCACTTTCATTATTTTTGTTAATAATAATCTGTTGACGGTTTTAATTTTGTTTCTTTTTGTAGGAGGCTATGTTTTTTTATTTAAGAAACTGAGAGTGCATTATACAAGGAGTGATGTAGAACAGATACAGTATGTAAACCACCAAGCGGAAGAAAGTTTGACAGCTCTATTGGAACAGATGCCTGTAGGTGTTATGAAATTGAATTTATCTTCTGGAGAGGTTGAGTGGTTTAATCCCTATGCTGAATTGATTTTGACCAAGGAAGATGGCGATTTTGATTTAGAAGCTGTTCAAACGATTATCAAGGCTTCAGTAGGAAATCCGTCTACTTATGCTAAGCTGGGTGAGAAGCGTTATGCTGTTCATATGGATTCTTCTTCCGGTGTTTTGTATTTTGTAGATGTATCCAGGGAGCAAGCCATAACAGATGAATTAGTAACGAGTCGACCAGTGATTGGAGTTGTGTCTGTGGATAATTATGATGATTTGGAGGATGCAACTTCTGAGTCAGATATTAGTCAAATCAATAGTTTTGTAGCTAATTTTATATCAGAGTTTTCAGAAAAATACATGATGTTTTCTCGTCGGGTAAGTATGGATCGATTTTATCTATTTACTGACTATACGGTGCTTGAGGGCTTGATGAATGATAAATTTTCTGTTATTGATGCTTTCAGAGAAGAGTCGAAACAGAGGCAGTTTCCCTTGACCTTAAGTATGGGATTTTCTTATGGCGATGGAAATCATGATGAAATAGGGAAAGTTGCTTTGCTCAACTTGAACTTGGCTGAAGTACGTGGTGGCGACCAGGTGGTTGTCAAGGAGAATGATGAAACGAAAAATCCAGTCTACTTTGGCGGTGGGTCGGCTGCGTCCATCAAGCGCACTCGTACCCGTACTCGATCAATGATGACAGCCATATCTGATAAGATTCGTAGTGTGGATCAAGTGTTTGTAGTTGGGCATAGAAATTTAGATATGGATGCTTTGGGCTCTGCTGTAGGTATGCAGTTGTTCGCCAGCAATGTGATTGAAAATAGCTATGCTCTTTATGACGAAGAACAAATGTCTCCAGATATTGAACGAGCTGTTTCATTCTTAGAAAAAGAAGGAGTTACGAAGTTGTTGTCTGTTAAGGATGCAATGGGGATGGTGACCAATCGTTCTTTGTTGATTCTTGTAGACCATTCAAAGACAGCCTTAACATTATCAAAAGATTTTTATGATTTATTTACCCAAACCATTGTTATTGACCACCATAGAAGGGATCAGGATTTCCCAGACAATGCAGTTATCACTTATATCGAAAGTGGTGCAAGCAGTGCCAGTGAGTTGGTAACGGAGTTGATTCAGTTCCAAAATTCTAAGAAAAATCGTTTGAGTCGTATGCAAGCAAGTGTCTTGATGGCTGGTATGATGCTGGATACTAAAAATTTCACCTCACGAGTGACTAGTCGGACATTTGATGTTGCTAGCTATCTCAGAACGCGCGGAAGTGATAGTATTGCTATCCAAGAAATCGCTGCGACAGATTTTGAAGAATATCGTGAGGTCAATGAACTGATTTTACAGGGGCGTAAATTAGGTTCAGATGTACTAATAGCAGAGGCTAAGGACACGAAATGCTATGATACAGTTGTTATTAGTAAGGCAGCAGATGCCATGTTAGCTATGTCAGGTATTGAAGCGAGTTTTGTTCTTGCGAAAAATACACAAGGCTTTATATCCATCTCAGCTCGGAGTCGTAGTAAACTGAATGTGCAACGGATTATGGAAGAGTTAGGCGGTGGAGGTCACTTTAATTTGGCAGCAGCTCAAATTAAAGATTTAACCTTGTCAGAAGCAGGTGAAAAACTGACAGAAATTGTATTAAATGAAATAAAGGAAAAGGAGAAAGAAGAATGAAAGTAATTTTTTTAGCAGATGTTAAAGGAAAAGGTAAAAAAGGCGAAATTAAGGAAGTACCAACAGGGTATGCGCAAAACTTTCTTATCAAAAAGAACCTAGCAAAAGAAGCGACTGCTCAAGCTGTAGGTGAACTTCGTGGTAAACAAAAATCTGAAGAGAAAGCTCACGCTGAGATGATTGCAGAAGCAAAAGCAATTAAAGCCCAACTTGAAGCAGAAGAAACGGTTGTAGAATTTGTTGAAAAAGTTGGTCCAGATGGTCGTACCTTTGGTTCTATTACCAATAAGAAGATTGCAGAAGAATTGCAAAAGCAATTTGGAATTAAGATTGATAAACGTCATATTCAAGTACAAGCTCCGATTCGAGCAGTTGGTTTGATTGATGTGCCAGTGAAAATCTATCAAGATATCACAAGTGTAATCAATCTTCGTGTGAAAGAAGGATAAGTTTACACCTTCTTGACAAGATTGTAAAAGGAAGGGAAATCTGATGGCAGAAGTAGAAGAGTTACGAGTACAACCTCAAGATATCTTAGCTGAACAATCCGTTTTGGGGGCTATCTTTATTGATGAGAGTAAGCTTGTTTTTGTGCGAGAATATATTGAGTCTCGGGACTTTTTTAAGTATGCCCATCGTTTGATTTTCCAAGCTATGGTCGATTTATCCGATCGTGGCGATGCCATAGATGCAACAACGGTTCGTACCATTCTTGATAATCAAGGCGATTTGCAGAATATTGGTGGCTTGTCTTACTTGGTTGAGATTGTCAATTCTGTGCCAACTTCTGCTAATGCGGAGTATTATGCTAAAATCGTTGCAGAAAAGGCTATGTTACGGCGATTAATCGCCAAGTTGACAGAGTCTGTCAATCAAGCTTACGAAGCGTCGCAACCAGCTGATGAAATCATTGCTCAGGCAGAAAAAGGCCTGATTGATGTCAGTGAAAATGCTAATCGAAGCGGGTTTAAGAACATTCGAGATGTGTTGAATGTCAACTTTGGAAATCTGGAAGCTCGCTCGCAACAAACGACCGATATTACAGGTATTGCGACAGGCTATCGTGATTTAGATCATATGACGACTGGTCTGCATGAAGAGGAGTTGATTATCTTAGCAGCTCGTCCGGCGGTTGGTAAGACAGCTTTTGCCTTGAATATCGCTCAGAATATTGGGACTAAGTTGGACAAAACGGTTGCTATCTTTTCGCTGGAAATGGGTGCGGAAAGTCTAGTCGATCGTATGTTAGCGGCAGAAGGGTTGGTTGAGTCGCATTCTATCCGTACAGGTCAATTGACCGATGAGGAGTGGCAAAAATATACCATTGCTCAAGGGAACCTAGCAAACGCAAGTATCTATATCGATGATACGCCAGGGATTCGAATTACAGAGATTCGTTCTCGTTCTCGTAAACTGGCTCAAGAAACGGGCAATCTAGGTTTGATTTTGATAGATTACTTGCAGCTTATCACGGGAACTGGGCGAGAAAACCGCCAACAAGAAGTTTCAGAAATTTCACGTCAGTTGAAAATCCTAGCCAAGGAACTGAAGGTTCCAGTAATCGCTCTGAGTCAGTTGTCTCGTGGTGTAGAACAACGTCAGGATAAAAGACCAGTCTTGTCTGATATTCGTGAATCTGGGTCTATCGAGCAGGACGCTGATATCGTAGCCTTTCTTTATCGCGACGATTACTATGAGCGTGGTGGTGAAGAAGAGGAAGGCATACCAAATAATAAGGTGGAAGTTATTATCGAGAAAAACCGTAGTGGAGCTCGTGGAACTGTGGAATTGATTTTCCAAAAAGAATACAATAAATTTTCAAGTATCTCAAAGAGGGAGGCATAAGATGTCAGATGCATTTACAGATGTAGCCAAGATGAAAAAAATCAAAGAGGAAATCAAGGCGCATGAGGGTCATGTAATTGAAATGACTTTGGAAAATGGGCGCAAGCGCCAAAAAAATAGATTGGGTAAGTTAATTGAAGTTTATCCATCCCTATTTATTGTGGAATTTGGGAACGTTGAAGGAGATAAACAAGCTAATGTTTACGTTGAATCCTTTACCTACTCAGATATCCTTACAGAAAAGAATTTGATTCATTATCTGGACTAAAGTGAGAGATTTTCTCACTTTTTCTTTTTTCTCCGAATAGTTTAAGTGAAGGCAATCTTCGATTTATATTATTTTTCAAGGAGGAAGAATGAAAATTTTACCGTTTATAGCAAGAGGGACAAGTTATTACTTGAAGATGTCAGTTAAAAAGCTTGTTTCTTTTTTAGTAGTAGGATTGATGCTAGCAGCGGGTGATAGTGTCTATGCCTACTCTGGAGGGAATGGATCGATTGCGCGTGGAGATGATTATCCTGCTTATTATAAAAATGGGAGCCAGGAGATTGATCAGTGGCGCATGTATTCTCGTCAGTGTACTTCTTTCGCAGCCTTTCGTTTGAGTAATGTCAATGGTTTTGAGATTCCAAGGGCTTATGGAAATGCGAATGAATGGGGGCATCGTGCTCGTCGTGAAGGCTATCGTGTAGATAATACACCGACGATTGGCTCCATTGCTTGGTCTACTGCAGGAACTTATGGGCATGTTGCCTGGGTGTCAAATGTAATGGGAGATCAGATTGAGATCGAGGAATATAACTATGGTTATACAGAAGCCTATAATAAACGAAGTATAAAAGCAAATACGATGACAGGATTTATTCATTTTAAAGATTTGGCTGGTGGCAGTGTTGGGACTAGTCAATCCTTAGCTTCAACAGGGGGCACACATTATTTTAAGACTAAGTCAGCTATCAAAAATCAACCTCTAGCTAGCGCAACTGTGATTGATTACTATTATCCTGGGGAGAAGGTTCATTATAATCAAATTCTCGAAAAAGATGGCTACAAGTGGTTGAGTTATACGGCTTATAACGGAAGTCGTCGCTATATACAGCTAGAGGGAGTGACTTCTTCACAAAATTATCAGAATCAATCAGGAAATAGCTCTAGCTATAGATCCAATAGTAGTCCAACTGTCGGTTGGAAGAAAATAAATGGTAGTTGGTATCATTTCAAATCAAATGGTTCTAAATCAACAGGCTGGCTGAAAGACGGTTCTAGCTGGTATTATTTGAAATTATCTGGTGAAATGCAGACAGGATGGTTAAAGGAAAATGGCTCGTGGTATTATCTGGATAGTTCAGGGGCAATGAAAACAGGCTGGTATCAAGTTTCTGGTAAGTGGTATTATTCTTACTCTTCAGGTGCCCTAGCTGTTAATACGACGGTGGATGGCTACAGAGTAAACAGTGATGGAGAACGAGTGTAGAAAATTGGAGTAGGAAATTTTTCCTGCTCTTTTCTGGTACGACGGGCATGTCGTGCATCTGAGGTGTAAGTCCTCGGTGGGCACCTGCTACCGGTGAACCCAATAGCGATTCCCAAGCCTGACTATCGTGAGGTAGCGGATTAAAACGGTCTGGGGATAGACCGTTTTAAGTCTGACACTGGAAATAAGAATCGTCAGAGGAAGGGATAGCGAAATCGTGGCTCTACGAACAGGAAGGTGATAGTAAGGCGTATATAGCGGATAAGGGGGCCAGAAACTCTAAAGTCCAAAAAGGTAGTCGTAACCCATATGCGTAAATCACGAGA
>NZ_VMLM01000035.1:0-9937 GCF_013276695.1 Streptococcus sp. 4155 | reverse complement strand
GTTAATTTCATAATAAAAACACCCCAAAAGTTAGATTTCTTCTGTCTAACTTTTGGGGTGCAGTTCACCTAATATTATGCGTTTTTTCCTATTTTAAAGACTTTTATCCACCTATTATACAAAGTTAAATATCCATCACAGTTTACCATTAGCCTTCATTACTTAACCCATTCGCCATTATAGTTTAAGTAGTAACCACCTACTGTGGTATTAACAGCTAAAGCACCTGAACCATAGGCATAGTACCATTTACCATTGACTTGGAACCAGCCTGTCTTCATATCTCCATTACTTGCATTTAGGTAGTACCAAGTTGAACCATCTTTCACCCAACCAGTTGCCATAGCACCTGATGAACGAAGGTAGTACCAACTGTTACCAACATAAGCCCAACCTGTCTTCATATCACCATTTTGAGCATCTAGATAATACCAAGTTGAACCATCTTTCACCCAACCAGTTGCCATAGCACCTGATGAACGGAGATAGTACCAGTTATTACCTAGATATTGCCATCCTGTTTGCATTGCAGCAGTTGTTGGATCAAGGTAGTACCAAGCTGAACCATCATTTATCCAACCTGCACGTCTTTCACCACCAATATAGTTTTCTCCATTAATTTCTGTTTTAGCTAGATAATACCAGTTAGACTGATCATAAAGCCAACCTGTCTCTAAAGAATGATTCTGATTAAAGTAATAGTTCGTGTAATAACGCTTCTCTTCTTTATCTTCTGAATCTTCACGTTTTTCCCCGTACTCTTTTCCAACACTGTCTTTTGTTTTAATCTCTAATGCTTTCCAGCCAACAAATTCTTGTAGTACCCCATCTTGTCCAAAATAGTACCACTTGTGTTGAAGGCCGATTTCATTAACTGGTTGGTTATCTAATAAATCATCACGATAACCTGTTCCAGGAATTTCTAAGTATTGCCATCCAACTACCATTTCTCCTTTATCACCAAAATAGTAAGTTTTTCCGTCTATTTTATGCCAATAGATTGCTTTATGAGCATCTTTTACATAATATTTTCTATTATCCTTATCAACAAATTGGCCACCTGTGGTATCCGCAAAAACAGTATTTGTAGCTAGCAAACCAAAGAAAAATGCTGTCAGTCCAACTTGCATAGTTTTTTTCAAAAGTTTCATTTATATGTCCTCCAATATTAAATCCACTCACCAGATGAAGCAAAATTATAAACTTTACCATCGATAGTTTGGCTACCTGTTACCATAGCTCCACTTGAGTTAAGATAATACCAGTTTCCTCCTACTTTTATCCAACCTGTTTTCATGTCTCCATTAGTAGGATCTAGATAGTACCATGTTGAACCATCTTTATACCAACCAGTCTTCATATCACCATTTTTATTATCTAAGTAATACCATCTGCCTCGTACATTTTTCCAACCTGTTGCCATTGAACCAGAGGTTCCCAAATAATACCATTTTCCATTTACTTTTTGCCAATCTGTAAGCATCTTACCAGAAGCATCTAGATAGTACCAAGTATCATCTATTTTCTGCCAACCCGTTTGTTTATCATGTTGTTTATAATAGTACCAACTGCCACTTAATTTTTTCCATCCTTCAAGAGAATATCCTTTAAGTACTGAATAAATAAATGATAAATTCTGTTCATTTAATTTTACTGCGCTATTAACTTGGTTAGCTTCATCTCCCAAAGTATGTACTCCGACTACACGGTGACTAGCATCATAAACAGCAGATCCACTTGATCCCCCCAAAGTATCAACTTGATAATTCAAAAAAGTACCATCATCACTTAAAACTTGTTTTTTATCTGTATACATTTGATGAATTCCAAAATCATATGATGGATATCCTGTAATCGTCACTGGTGTTCCAGCCAAATTTTTCTGACTATTTGGAAGCCCCAGTGTTCCCAATTTTGCGCCAACAGGCTCTTCTAGAATTAATAGAGCCAAGTCATATTTCGATGCATCTCTAGAATTTAAAGTTCTAAATTCTTTCAAATAACGAACTTCCTTAACCTTGATCTTTCCAAATGGTTCCTGATCTGGACTAGCTGCTGGAAGTACATAAATAGCATCCGCTTCTTTTCCATATTTATGACTGTAGAAGTTATGAGCTGCTGTAATTAAAACATTATCTTTAATAAAATTCGCGCTTCCTCTTCCTTCTATATTCGTTCCATTGGCTACACCATTGTACTCAGACAAAACCATAGCTGAAGTTGAATACGGATATTGTAGAGTATTATCAATTTTAACCAAATCATCATTACCGATAATTACTTCTGATTGATTTTGGTAATATGAACCATATGTTGGCGAAATCTCAGGAAGTGAAAAATTATTAGTTTCTGGACTTTCCTGTAATGTTTCACTCACCTCATATTCTTCACCTGTACTAGAAATAACAGTCAAAGCAGATACTGTCGACAACTGGCTAGCCAATAAAGTACTCGCAATAATTGAAATACCCAATTTTTTATAAAACGTTTTCTTCATTATTTTTATCCTCCTAATGTGATTATAGCATACTATTCTAAAGTTCTCAATCTACTATAGAATCAAGAAATCTACCACCTTCTGTAAATACCCTCCATTATCACATAAACAGGTAAACTTTTCAATTAATGACTGCGCTTTTCAATCACGATAGAGGTACTTGCTTGCTTCTTTGATACTAAGTTCAGCCATTCTTTCCTTGTTTTTCTCAATAAAGCATGTTACCCAAGTTGGATTCGTTTTGGAGTAGTCTCGCAGAGTCCAGCCAATGGCTTTATTGGTAAAAAATTCTGTTTGGTTCAAGTTATGAAGGAGAATCTTTTCCATTAATTGAGTATTGGTCTTCTCTTTTCTTAATAACTGGTGGTCAATAGCGACGCGTCTCAACCAGATATTGTCTGACAGGCTCCATTGGAGGATTATTTTTTCCAGTTCCTGCTTCTCATACACCAAACTCCCTACTACTCGATCTAGGATATCCACCGTATCCCACCAAGACTTGGTAACAACCAACTGCTCTAGCTTAGGCAAATCGCTGTCCTTTAAATAAGACTGCATTGCTTTCAAATAGTTAGCAGCCACATACTGGTATTCTCTAGATTCTTTTTCCCAGCAAGTATCTGCAAAATCCCAATCGATAATCTTTGTTTTTTCGCTTCTGGAAAATATTTTTATAGAGTTTATTTCTTTCAGGCACCGCAATACCTAGAAAAGAAAATTGATGGCGCATATGGGCTTCCATGGGTCTTGCTTTTTAGAGTCTTTTGCTGCTTCTAGCTCCTCAAGTAAATCTGCTAAACTCATCTAAAACTCTTCATGCCCCACCAAATGGTGCTGAAAGGCATAGACAGCCGCCTGGGTGCGATCGCTGACTTCAAGTTTGGCAAGGATATTGGACACATGGGTCTTGACCGTCTTGAGAGAGATAAAAAGTTCATCAGCGATACGCTGATTTTCGTAGCCCTTGGCGATGAGTTGGAGAACATCTCGCTCACGCGCAGTCAGGTCCTCATGTAGTTCTATGTGATTGCGGTGGTATTCGACTTTTTTGCTGACCTCTTGCTCAATGGCCAACTCCCCAGCAGCCACCTTACGGACAGCATGGAGCAGTTCGTCGGCACTAGAAGTCTTGAGCATATAGCCACGAGCACCTGCATCTAAGACAGGCATGATTTTTTCATTGTCCAAGTAAGAAGTCACAATTAAAATCTTGGCTTCAGGCCATTCTTTAAGGATGGCCAAGGTCGCGTCAATTCCATTCATCTCAGGCATGACAATATCCATGACAATGACATTCGGACGCAATTTCAAGGCCAAGTCAATACCTTGAGACCCGTTTGCCGCCTCGCCCACAACTTCTACATCATCTTGGAGATCAAAGTAGCTTTTCAAGCCCAATCGGACCATTTCATGGTCATCTACTAGTAAAATTTTCATCTTTACTCCTTTATCATTCCTTATCTAACAGGGGAATACGGATATCAACTGCCAGTCCTTGCTTGGGAGCTGTCAAGAGTTGAACTGTTCCAGCCATATCTTCAACCCTCTCTTTGATATTTCGCAGTCCATAACTCAAGTCGTCTAAGTTCCCTAACTGGAAACCAATCCCATTGTCCACCACCTTCAGCTGCAATTCAAAGTCTGTCTGATAGAGATAGACATCCAAACAAGAGGCCTGGGCATGGCGGAGGGTATTGCTAATCAACTCCTGCAAAATGCGGAAGATATGCTCCTCAATCTTCTTGGGCAATTTCGTCATATTCTGCTTGAGACTAACCTTGAGATCACTCTTGTCCTCAAGCTCTTTTAGGAGAATTTGAATCCCTTCTATCAAGCTCTTCTGCTCCAGTTCAATTGGTCGCAAGTGCAGGAGCAAGACTCTCAAGTCCTTCTGGGCAGTTTCTAAAATAGCTGTGACACTCTGCAACTGGATCTGCATCTTTTCTCTATCCAATTTCAAAGCCTGCTGACTGACGCCTGATAAAATCATGTGAGCCGCAAACAATTCCTGACTGACTGTATCGTGCAAATCCCGAGCAATCCGCTTTCGTTCCTTCTCGATGATTTCCTCTTCCTGAGCAAGGCTGTGATTTTCAGCCTTTTGAAGCGCTTCTGTCAAGAGGTTAAGTTTGCCAGATAAGGACTTAAAACTAGCATCCAAATCTGGATCTACAACCTGAACCACTTCTTTCCCTGCCAACAAACGCTTGAGATTAGCCTGCATTTTTCTTAGAGAAAGCTCTTCCACACCTCTCCAAAACAGGGATAAGAGAAAGGTCATGGACATGCTGAATACCAACAATAAAAAGATAAATTTTTCTGTTTTTTCGACATCGTGCAAGAAAATAGACCAGTCAAAGTCAAGGATTTCCAGCAAGCTGTGGGAGAAAAAAAAGACAAAGAGGACAGAGGTGATGGCAATGATTACATAGGCTTGTTTTTTCATCCTCTGACCACCTCCACATCCCCAATCATAGTAGTCAAGAAAATCTTGACACTCTTGTTACTCTTGAGATAGTCTCTTGTTTCTTGATGATAGTGTTCATTGCGAAGGGCTCGCTTGGGCTGATTGAAAAAATTCAAATCCCCATAGAGACAGTTAACGCTAAGGCTGACTTCCACATCTACAGGTACAATGATTTTGGTCGTTCCTACCATCTTTCTGAGGATAATGACATTGTCATGATTGGTTAGAATCACCCTCTCCAGATGAATGGTGTCCTTGCCCATGAGACGAAAGAGATTGATATCATCAAACTGGCAAGTTTGATAACTTGAAAAATGATGGAGATTGCCAAACCAACGATTTTTCTCCTTCTTAACCGTCACAACCTCTTCAAAAACCAAATTTGTCTGCTCTTTTTCCTGGTTCATCATCGGGTAAAGAAGAAAGAGACTATAGATGACCGCAACAAAAATAGCTAGAATCACAAAAGGATTGAGCATGACGATGAAAAAGAAAAGAATGCTTGCCACCACTAACAGAAGATTATTGCCCTCTTTACCAGTGTAATAGCGAATCAAAAGCAAAAAGAGGAATAAAATCAGCAGAAAACGCGAAAAATGCTCTGAAACCATCAAAATCAGAGCTCCTGTCAAAAGACAGGCTTCGATAAATAAAAAGATTTTAAATTTTCTCATAGGTTGATCCTCTCCTTTCTATTTTATCACACTTCAAAAAAGTCACCTCAGTCTGAGGATGGAAAAAAGGCGGTGGTCACGCCTTTTTCATCTGATCCTTTGCTTCTTTTAATTTTCCATAAAGAAGATAGTCTACTTTTTGCAAATCTGCTATGGTGGCACAATTAAGAGCACACATAATCAAACGCAGATCGTCTTTCCAGCCTTGAACAATACCAATCACTTCTTCAACTGAATAGGTTTCAACCAATTCCAGAACTGTTCGTGACAGTCCTACAGCTTTGGCACCAAAGACCAAACACTTAATCATATCCAGCGGATTCCGAACGCCTCCACTAACCAAGAGTTCGACCTTGTCTTTCCATTCTTGGGCGTTGAGTAGGGCCTGCACGGTAGACTGTCCCCATTGATTGAGGTAATCACGCTGGCCACTGCGACGGTTTTCGATATAGGCAAAGCTGGTGCCACCACGACCTGATAAATCCACTGTACGAACACCCAGTTCATAGGCTCTCTCGATGGTCTTGGCATCCATTCCAAAGCCCACTTCCTTGAGAACAATAGGAACAGGAATTTGCTGGCTATAGTCTGCCAGATGCGATTGCCAGCTTCTGAACTTCCTTTCTCCCTCAGGCATAAGCAATTCCTGCATGACATTGACATGCACTTGCAGGAGAAGAGGATGCATCTCTTCTACAGTCTGAAGGCCTAACTCGACAGGCTTGTCCAATCCAATATTGGTTCCAAGGAGGAGATTGGGATGACTAGACTTGACAGAAAAAGAGTCATCTGCTGGATCTTTGAGTGCTGCGCTATAAGAACCCGTTACAAATAAAATACCACAGGCTTCTGCCACTTGAGCCAACTTTTGATTGATTTCTTTACCTTTTTCACTCCCACCTGTCATGGCATTGATATAAAAAGGAAAATCCCACTTTCGACCAGCAAACTCTGTCGACAGATCGATTTCATCCAGATTGTAAAGAGGCAAGGAAGAATGAAGCAGCTCCACCTCATCAAAGCTATTATAGGAACTTTTCTGCTCAAGGGCATAGCGGATGTGCTCATCCTTACGATTTGTCGTCATGTCCTATCCTTTCTTGGTATAAGAGCTCAATCCCCAGATCGGCCCAACGGTTTTTTAGGGTTTCAGTTGATTGCTCATCAAAACTCAAGGCAATACCACAATCACCACCACCAGCGCCACTGCTTTTGGCAACGGCTTGCAAATCTTGACTGGCTTCTTTCAGCTGTCTAAGCGAAGGCGTATAAATATCTGCGCTCAAGCCTTCTAAGAGATTGCTGGCTGTTTCCACCTGCTCAATAACTTTTTCGGATTTCCCCTGCTCCAAGGCTTCTACCAGAGAAGCCACTGTTTCTTTTGAGGAACTTAAAAAATTCTGATTGATATTTTGCTTGATTTGTTGAACCATATCACTAGATACAGCCACTTCCTTGGTCCATCCCACTAGGAAATCACATTCTAAAGTTGGTTTCACTTGTGAAATTGAAAAGTCCCAATCACGCTCTAAAACAGTCGCCAAATTTTCTTCTTTCAACCAAGCTGCTACCTGCTGGCGATCAAATGACTGGTAAAGAACCAAATCCTCTGCCACAATACAGGCAAGGTCCCCCATAGACCCATTGTCTCCGCGCTTGAGCAAGACAGCGCTAGCCAGCTTGAACAAAAGCTCCTGATCAACCGAAAGCTTATACAGAGCTAGCAGAGCCTTGATGACCAAAACAACGACGCTACCGCTAGAACCTAGACCAAACTTTTTCCCTTCCCGTTCCATTTTTCCTCGAATTTCTAGAGAAAAATGTCTTAAAGTTTGACCTCGATAAGTCAGGAAATCTTCCACTAAAGCAATCGTTTCTTGAATCAAGCTGTAGTCAGAATTTGGCGCCAAATCTACTGCGAAATCAAACAGATCTGAATAAATACGGTAGCTGTCAGAAAAAGCAATATCGCCCTTCATATAGATGGGAATGGCCTTTATCAAGGCCAACTGTCCGGGCTCTAAAATAGCATATTCACCTGCCCAATAGAGCTTTCCACAAGTTTTAACAGCAATCATCTTGACTCAAATCCTTTGTTTTTGACACAATCAAGCGGTAACGTTGACCGAAGATTTTTGATAAATGCTCCAAGTCTTTCTCTTGACAAAGAACTTTGACATTAGGACCGGCATCCATAGTAAAGTAGCAGGCCTCTCCTTGCTCGCGAAGTTGACGAACAAAGTCCATCGCTTCATAAGATGAATCGGTCAGATAAGAAAAGGCTGGTGATGCTGTTTTTGTCGTAGCGTGCATAGCAAGAGCATTTTTCTCCGTTAATTCTCCAATCTTGGCAAAGTCATTTTCCTTGAGATAAATCAGCATATCCTGATAGTCCTTCTCAGACTGACGAACCCAGTCGTCAAAAGTCGTCGAAGTCTCCACACAAAGTTTCATCCCGTCACGGCTAGAGATTGGTTTTTTCTTGTCCTCTAGCACCAACATGATCATAGCTAGTTTCAAGTTTGTCTCTACAGGGTAAATTCCCCCACTATCCTTGTCCCAGGCACCTAGTGGTCCATAAAAACTCCGAGAAGAAGAACCTGAGGCAAACTTAGCCTCCTGTGCCAACTGACTCCGAGACAAACCAAGCTGGAAATAAGCATTACAAGCCTTGACCAGGGCGGACAAACCACTAGAACTTGAGGACAGGCCCGCTGCCGTAGGCATATTATTTTGAGTATCGATACGGACAAAGCCCTCACCAGCTGGACGATAACGGTCAATAATCTTACTCATCTTGGCATGCTCGACCTCATTTTGTAGCTGAGCATTGATGTAAAATTCGTCAGCTGTTACATTGGCTGGTAAAGGCGACAAGGTCGTCTCTGTATACATATTTTCCAAAGTTAGAGAAATACTGCTAGTAGCAGGCACTATCTCTTTTTCTTTTTTCTTTCCCCAATATTTGATAATAGCAATATTTGCGTAGGAACGTACTGTTACAGGCTCTCTATCCATGTCTGAACAGCTCCTTTCTCTTCTAATCTTTCTGCTAATTCTTGTGCGTGTGTCAAATTATCTGCCAAGGCTATAATACAGCCTCCTAGCCCACCACCGCTCATCTTGGCACCCAGAGCACCATGGCTAAGAGCCGTTTCAACCAGATGGTCTGCCTCAGGGCTACTGACCCCAATTTCTTTTAAATGTAAATGCGCTTGACTGAGGATTTGTCCCAGTTCTTCAGCATCTTTTTGTGAAATCGCATCCTCTGCCTGCTGGGTCAATTCTCCCAAGGCATGCAAAAATGGTAGGGCATCCTTGCCCTTATTTTGAACCACTTGGATGGCTTCACGAGTATGACCATAAACACCCGTATCGGCAATCACCAAATAGGCGGATAAATCCATCTCAAGTTCTGTAAATCCTACGTTCTTGATAAAGCGAATAGGTTGGTCACTGAGACAGGTCTTAGCATCCAAACCACTAGGATTCATATGGGCAATCATTTCAGCTCGATTGACCAAGATTTCTAGTACATCATGAGGCAGATCGGCCTGATAGTAGTCAAATACCGCACGAATGGCCGCTATGCTGATAGCCGCTGACGAACCCATCCCCCGTTTCTCAGGGATAGCCGAGTCAATCTCACAACGAATGCAGGCTTCTGTGATATCCAAATACTCCAGTGAGGCATAAACCGCCATGGACAAGGTATCCTCCTCATAAAGGCGCCAAGGACTCTCTGCAGGAACTACCTTACAGGTCACCTCCACCTCCAAAAGAGGCAGGGAAATGGCAGGATAACCGTAAACGACCGCATGTTCCCCTATTAAAATTATCTTACTATGTGCCTGACCGACACCAACTTTTTTTGTCATTTTTTCCTTTTACTAGACGAAAAACGTCTTATTTTTCATACAAGTATTAATTCTTTCCTATCTATTTTATTATATTTTCACAAAAAAAGCGATTGTTTCCATTCACAATCGCTTCTTTCATTATTGAACCCATTCGCCATTATAGTTGACAGAATAGCCATTTACAGTCGTATTCACTGCCAAGGCACCTGAGCTATAAGCGCGTAGTACCATCTGCCATTGACCTGGAACCAACCTGTCGTCATAGAACGACGAAAGAAACTCCATACCGTTAAGTAAAGAGGAAAGTCGTGAGGGAGCATGCGCCATTGACAACCTGTTTTAGTGACGTACAAAGTCTCATTAACAAGTACTCGTTTCGGCCATTTATAGGTGCGGTGTTTGGAGAAATAGGGTTCAATCTCCCAAGAGGCATAGGGGT
>NZ_VMLM01000034.1:0-47094 GCF_013276695.1 Streptococcus sp. 4155 | reverse complement strand
AGTGGTTTTCGGGAGACAAAAAAACTCCACCAGTTCCGGTGGAGTTAAGGGAGATTATGATGAAAAAGAAAAGTTTAGGATTTTATTAAATAAAGTTAGGAGGTCTTTATTTAATGACTATATAATACTAGACTAGCCTTAAATTTTGCTTAAGCAAAAACAAGTTTTATTATTTTTCTCTGTTGATCCAAGTCATCCCTATACAATTATAGGTGGATAAGATTTCAAAGCCCATAGAACGATAAAATCCCACGTTTTTTTCTGTCTCTTCTGTCACCAGCTGGACTTGATAAGCATCTTTGTAATCTTTTAAGGCCTCTTTCATTAGGGCACTACCAATCCCTTGACGCTGATAGATTGGTAAAACAATCAAATCCTGTACAAAAACTGATGAGAATCCATCTCCTACCAAACGAATCAAGCCCACCACAGCATCACCATCAAGTGCCAGATAAATTACTAATGAATGCGATAAGGCCTGCTCCAGCATCTCTGGTTGATGGGTATAATTTGTCCAACCGACAGCCTGATAGAGATGCAAAACATCCTCTAGCTTGACAATTTCTTGCTTTTTAATAGTAATCATCTCAACACCTCTTAAAGTTCTCTCAAGCTCTTGTACTGCTGTCCATTTTTATCAAAATTTTCAGGACGCAGCCATGTTTCCAAACGATCTTTGACTTGAGGCCAGTCCTTATCAATCATAGACAACCAATCCGTATCCCTCGTCCGTCCCTTATAAACCACCGCCTGGCGGAAGGTTCCTTCATAGACAAATCCCAAACGCTCCGCAACTCGTCTGGATGGCAGGTTAAGAGCATCGCATTTCCACTCATAGCGACGATAGTTTAGCTCCTCAAAAATATAGCGAGCTAGGAGATACTGAGCCTCAGTTCCTATCCGTGTACCCCTTAGCTCTGGAGAAAAAGTGACTGCTCCGACTTCTATTACTCGGTTATTCTGGTCAATGCGCATGAGAGAAAAAGTTCCCAAAGCCTTACCAGTCGCCTTGTCTATGATTGCATAGTAAAAACGGTCCTTACGAGCCAACATCTGATTTAAAAGGCTAACCAGCTCCCCCATATCTGCTACTGGCTCCTGAAAAAGATAGGTCCACATCTCCCGAGGAGTATCCGGGCCATAAACAGCTAGCAAATCCTCCGCATGTTTTTCTACCGAGAGAGCCTCTATCCTAGCATAACGCCCTTCTAAGAAATCAATAGAAGGCAGTGCACCGGGTGTATAACCTTCCATTGACTCACCAATCATCTGACCATATTCATTTACTGGCATAGCTTTCTCCTTGTTTCACTTTTCAAACTTTTTACTCAACTCTATTTGAATTGTCCTATCTGCTAATTTCAAGTTTTTTATCAATTTCATTTAACAATTTTTCTGCATCTTCTTTATTTAAAACATTTTCTCGTGCTACATAGTTTCTACAAATATTCAGGGCCGCAATTTGGTCTGCTTTATCCAAAGATTCAAACATAATTCTCACTGAGTTACTAGCAATAACTCCTCGTTTATCATCCGAATTTTGAAGAAAGTTAAGTAGAACACTTAAATTGTTCTGACGACACGATTCGTACAAATCAATATATTCACCGTATTTTTTCGATTCAGAATCAGTAAGTTTATCTACAACTTTTACCTGCGAATAAAAATAGATTATTTCCCTATTTTGAATAATATAATTTATTTTTCTGATATATTTTAATCCCTCTATTAAGAGCCAAATAAAATAGATTATCAGAATACCAAACAGTGGTAGCCACATGATACCAACACTGGATTGAATACGAGGATAAGTTTCATTAAAAGAAACTATTAAATTTTTGGCTCCAAAATAATGAATAATGGATAACAAATTTGTCACTATTAATAGAGTTGCAAAAGATTTTGTAAATAAAAATTGATACACTTCAGACTGTGTCCTTATAATTTCATTTGGAGATATTCCAAAAATATTGCTTGATTTATCATTTGAAAAACTAAAGAAAGTAATAAAAACTGCAAAGAGAGTGTCTAAAGTGAGTGTCAAATTTAAACTTTCCTTGTCCCAAAGACAATTTTTAAAATAATATGCACCCACTATTGACATTACTAATACTATAACTGACACTACAATAATAGAAATCTTAAATAATAAAATTTCACACTTCCTGCTATCGTTCACTAATCTATTCATTCTGACCTATTCTAAAGTTCATACTCTAGAGTTACTTCTTTTTATTTCACAACAATGTTAACCAATTTATTCGGTACACTAATCACTTTCACGATGTCCTTACCGTCAATTTCTGCTTTGACTTTTTCATCCGCTAGAGCAATTTCTTGCAATTCTTCGCGTGATAGGTCTTTAGCAACCATGACTTTAGCACGGACTTTTCCTTTGATTTGGATAACAATTTCGACTTCGTCTTCAACTAGTTTGCTTTCGTCCCATGTTGGCCAAGCTACGTAAGAGATTGACTCACCTGTTGCTGCAACTGTTTGCCAAAGTTCTTCTGCCAAGTGAGGTGCAAATGGGGCAATCAATTGGATAAATCCTTTGGCATAGTCAACATAGAGCTTGTCTTCCTTGTTAGCCGCATTGACAAAGACCATAAGTTGGGCAATAGCTGTGTTGAACTTCATAGACTCGATTTGCTCAGTAACAGATTTGACTGTTTCATTGTAGACCTTATCAAGAGCGCCATTGTTTTCCGCAAGGATTTCCTTGCTTGTAATCAAACGGTAAACACGGTCAAGGAACTTACGGCCTCCTTCCAGACCTTCTTCTGACCAAGCAATCGAAGCATCAAGTGGTCCCATGAACATTTCATAGACACGAAGGGTATCGGCACCGTATTGTTCCACCACATCGTCTGGGTTAACAACGTTCTTGAGGGATTTAGACATCTTGGCTGGTGCTTGCTCCAACTCTTCTCCTGTTTCCACATGGAAGAAAGAACCGTCACGTTTTTCAACCTTATCGGTTGCCACAAGAGCCCCACGGTGGTCACGGTAGCTTGTTCCCAAAATCATCCCTTGGTTAAAGAGTTTTTGGAATGGCTCTTTTGTTGGAACAACACCAAGGTCATAGAGGAATTTGTGCCAGAAACGAGCGTAAAGCAAATGAAGAACGGCATGCTCTGCACCACCCACGTAGATATCTACTGGCAACCATTGTTTGAGAAGATCCTCATCGGCCAATTTCTCAGTATTGTGTGGGTCAATATAGCGGAGGTAGTACCAGCTTGAACCTGCCCACTGTGGCATAGTATTGGTTTCACGACGACCTTTGACGCCATCCTCACGAGTCACTTCAAGCCAATCTGTCAAGTTAGCTAGTGGACTTTCACCAGTACCTGAAGGACGGATGTCCTTGGTTACAGGCAAGACAAGTGGCAATTCACTTTCAGGGACAGCTGTTGAAGTTCCATCTTCCCAATGAATGATTGGAATTGGCTCACCCCAGTAACGTTGACGGCTAAAGAGCCAGTCGCGGAGACGGTAGGTAACCTTCTCTTGTCCACAGTCTTTTTCTTCCAACCAAGCCACAATCTTGGCAATAGCGTCTTCTTTGTTGAGTCCATCTAGGAAGTCTGAATTGACATGAAGACCATCCTCTGTGTAGGCAGCTTCTTTAACGTTTCCACCTTCAAGTACTTCGACGATTGGAAGGTCAAATTGTTTGGCAAATTCCCAGTCACGTTGGTCGTGGGCAGGAACAGCCATAACGGCACCTGTTCCGTAACTAGCAAGAACGTAATCCGCAATCCAGATTGGAATTTCCTTACCATTGACAGGGTTGATGGCATAAGCACCAGTCCAAACACCAGTTTTTTCTTTGGCAAGGTCTGTACGAGCCAAGTCAGACTTGAGGCTGGCTTGGTGTTTATAGTCTGCTACTGCTTCTGCTTGCTCTGTACTTGTGATAGCATCTACTAATTCATGCTCAGGAGCCAAAACAGTGAAAGTCGCACCGAAAAGGGTATCAGGACGAGTGGTAAAGACAGTAAATTCCTTATCAGTTCCCCTAACCTTGAAGGTTACATTGGCACCAGTTGATTTACCGATCCAGTTGCGTTGCATGTCCTTGATAGACTCTGGCCAATCAAGTTCATCCAAGTCATTAAGCAAACGTTCTGCATAGGCAGTGATTTTAAGCATCCATTGACGCATCGGCTTACGGACAACTGGATAGCCTCCACGCTCAGAAGTTCCATCAGGAAGGACTTCTTCGTTGGCAATGGCTGTTCCTAGTTCCTCAACCCAGTTTACAGGCACTTCCGCTTCATAGGCCAAGCCTTTTTCGTAAAGCTTGGTGAAAATCCATTGAGTCCACTTGTAGTAGTTTGGATCGGTTGTATTGACTTCACGATCCCAGTCATAAGAAAATCCAAGCGCATTGATTTGGCGTTTGAAATTAGCAATGTTCTCAGCTGTAAATTCTGCTGGGTCATTACCAGTATCCATAGCATATTGCTCTGCAGGCAAACCAAAAGCATCCCAACCCATTGGGTGAAGGACATTGTAGCCTTGCGCACGTTTGTAGCGGCTGAGAATATCGGTTGCAGTATAACCTTCTGGGTGTCCTACGTGCAGACCCGCTCCAGATGGATAAGGGAACATATCAAGAGCATAAAACTTAGGTTTTGATGCATCTGTTCCAGTCTTAAATGTATGATGTTCTGCCCAGTAGCCCTGCCACTTAGGCTCAATTTCTTTATGATTGTAAAAACTCATGGTCTCTCTCCAATTTTGTGATGTTACTATTATACCATTTTTGAGAGAATTTGGTCTCGTTCTATTCTATACTTTTCTATTTTACCTTGCTCTAGAATTTTTAAACTGCTATACTTATAACAGAAAACCCTTCCAAGGAGGTAGCGGATGTCTCATTCCTTTAAAAAATCTCTCCAAAAAGAAATTCTCCATAGAAGCTCTATCGCAGCCTTTGTGACCTCACTCTTACTACTCATTTTACTTTTTGGTTTTTCCTATGTTTTACAAAAGCAGCAACTCTCCAAAGATACGAGACAGATTGTAAAACAGGTTCAAGAGATGAAAGAAGCCAATAATGAGCTCCTGACTACTATGAACCATAAAATGATTACAGGATTTTTGGATGGCAAACACACAGAGAGAGAAGTCTTTAGCTTATTTTACGAGACAAAAGCTAAATTAAAACTTAGTTCTGACCTCATTATCCTAAGCGATACAGGTGAATTACTATTCAGTACCAATCGAAATCATCAAGAAGGTATTTTATCACCCTACTATCTAAAACTACTCATTCAAAATCCTTCTCAGGATAAAGTTACAGAAAAAATTGCACTCTCTTCAGATAAGCAACATTACACACTCTTTATCAAACCACTACTTCAAAACCAACGAGTTAAGGCCTATACTATTGCTTTCGTAAATGAGAATGATTTCATTTCAAGTTTCCCAATGATCAATTCCAAATACATCATTACCGATAGCTTTGGAAATATGTTTTCCAACAATACAAATCAGTTTACTCGTTCCACTCTTGAAAAATTGGATGAAAAACTCCTACACTCTCGCACCCACTGGTATGCGAATGAACCGCTTATTGTTCAAAAAGAAAAAGTCGGTGCTATTTTTTCAATCTATACTTTTCAATCCTTCTTTCCCATTCCTAGCTTACTCGGTCTAGCCTCCGTCCTCACCTTCTGTATATTCTTCCTCTACTTCTGGCAAGCAAGACGAATTGCTCATAAGATTGCTACACACAATGCTGTTCCTATTGAAAGTTTGGTTTACCAACTTCAAGAAATTCCTAAACAAGCAGAAAAAAGGCTTTCTCTACAAACAGGTGATGAGTTTGAGTTTATGGCAGAAAAAATCAACAATATGTTGTACGAATTAGATCAACTTCATCAAAAAATGTTGACCATCGAAAAAGAAAAGTGGATTTTTGAAAGAAAAATGCTGGAAGCTCAGTTCAATCCTCATTTTCTCTACAATACACTTGAGACAATTAAAATTACTTCTTTAATGGATGCCGCCCTCACACAAGACCTAATTCAAAATCTCACGCGCATTCTTCGCTACAGTATCACCGATTTAGAAAAAGAAACAACCATTTGTCAAGATTTGAAGATTATAGAGGATTACCTGATGATTCATAAGATTCGTTTCGAGCACTTTTCCTATGATATTGTTTGCCCAGAAACTGTCGATAATCAGCCTATCCCTAAACTTTTCTTGCTTCCTCTAGTAGAAAATGCTATAAAATATGGGATGCAATACCGTATTGATCTTCATATTGATATCCAAATTACCTTGAAAGCAGATTCTCTGACTTTTTTAGTCAAGGATAATGCTAGAGGACTCACAAAACAAGAGCGAATCGCTATTTTAAACTCTTTAGATAGCCCTCATACCCAGCATGGCATCGTGAACAGCTACAAACGATTGAGCAATTTCTTTTCTGATGTCCAGCTAGATCTAGGAGTCAATCGCCAAGGAGAAACTTGGGTCAAATTTATAACGAAAGGACTAACTCATGTTTAAGCTCATTATCGTAGAAGACGAACACCTCATCCGAAAATGGCTAGAGATTGCCGTAGACTACTCTGCCTTGGGTATCCAAGTCGTAGGAACTGCCAGTCACGGTCAAGAGGGAATGAGACTCATCCAAGAAAAAGAACCTCATATTGTCTTAACAGACATCACAATGCCAATTATGGATGCTTTTATGATGTTCGAAGCCACTCGTACCCTTCCCTATGAAAAAGTTATCTTATCAGGTTATAACGATTTTCAAAATGCCAAAAAAGCCATGCAATATGGAGCAGTTGATTTCTTATCCAAGCCAATTGATACCAAGGAATTGACAGAATGTCTTCAAAACATTGTTTTGCGATTACAAGGTAGCACCTATCAAGAAACTCCTTTTTTAGAAGAATATCAAACTTTACTCACCTCTATCCAACAGGTTGATACACAAAACCAAATCATTCAACAAATTATTTCCTTTGTCCACAAGCATTATGCAGAGCATTTTACGATTGCGACTATTGCTGAAGCTTTAAACTATAGCGAAAGCTACCTATATAAAGTGATCAAAGAAGACTTCCCCATGACGCTAAATGAATATATCTTACAATATCGCCTGAAACAAGCTATAGATAAGATGGCTGAATCTCCCAACTCCCCTCTAAGCGACATCTCTGATCAAGTTGGATTTTCAGACTATAAATATTTTGCCAAAGTATTTAAAAAGTATCTCCATATTTCCCCAAAGGAATTGAAATCACTCGGAAGAATAGTAAAATAAGCTATTCTTCTTTTTGTAGAGAATTTTACTCTAATAGAATAGAATTGTCGGTTTTAAAAACGCTTACACTGTTTTAAAATAAACTTAAATAACACAACGGAGGTATCCATCATGAAAAAGAAATGGATGTATTATGCTGCTTGCGGACTAGCTCTTTTTGGTCTTACTGCTTGTTCTTCTAATGAATCTGCCGATGGCGGTTCATCTGATAAAGGAGACGGCGGTTCGCTAGTCGTTTATTCACCAAACTCAGAGGGCTTAATTGGAGCAACTATTCCTGCCTTTGAAGAAAAATATGGTATCAAAGTAGAACTGATTCAAGCTGGTACTGGAGAACTTTTCAAAAAACTAGAGTCAGAAAAAGAAGCTCCTGTAGCTGATGTCATCTTTGGTGGTTCTTATACACAATATGCTACCCACGGAGAACTCTTTGAAAACTATACTTCAAAAGAAAATGATAATGTTATCAAAGAATATCAAAACACAACTGGTTACTCTACTCCTTATACACTAGATGGTAGTGTTTTAATCGTCAACCCTGATTTAACTAAAGGCATGAACATCGAAGGATATAGCGACCTTCTCAAACCTGAACTAAAAGGAAAAATCGCAACTGCTGACCCAGCAAACTCTTCTAGCGCCTTTGCTCAATTAACAAATATGCTACAAGCTCAAGGTGGTTACAAAGATGATAAGGCTTGGTCTTATGTAAAAGATCTCTTCACACTTATTGATGGTAAAATCGGTTCAAGTTCATCTGGTGTCTATAAAGCAGTCGCTGATGGAGAAATGGCTGTTGGTCTCTCTTATGAAGATCCAGCTGTTAAACTCTTAAATGACGGAGCTAACATCAAAGTTGTCTATCCAAAAGAAGGAACAGTCTTCCTACCTGCTAGTGCTGCTATCGTTAAAAAAGCTAAGAACATGGAAAATGCCAAGAAATTTATCGATTTCATCATCTCTCAAGAAGTACAAGATACACTTGGTACAACCACTACTAACCGTCCTGTTCGTAAAAATGCTAAAACAAGTGAAAATATGAAACCAATTGACAAAATCAAAACACTCACTGAAGATTATGATTATGTCATCAAGAATAAATCAGATATTGTTAAGAAATACAACGAAGTCTTTACAGATATCCAATCTAAACAGTAAAAGAGGTTCACTATGAGTGAGATCAAAATTATTAACGCCAAAAAAATCTACCACAATGTCCCTGTTATTGAGAATTTGAACATTACAATTCCAAAAGGAAGTCTCTTTACCCTTCTTGGGCCTTCAGGGTGTGGGAAAACGACCCTTCTTCGTATGATTGCAGGTTTCAACAGTATCGAAGGTGGAGAATTTTACTTCGATGATACAAAAATCAATAATATGGAACCCAGCAAACGCAATATTGGCATGGTTTTTCAAAACTACGCTATTTTCCCACATTTGACTGTCCGAGATAATGTCGCTTTTGGTCTCAAGCAAAAGAAGGTTCCAAAAGAAGAATTGATTCAACAGACCAACAAGTATCTTGAACTCATGCAAATTGCTCAATATGCGGATCGGAAGCCCGATAAACTCAGTGGTGGACAACAACAACGTGTCGCCTTGGCACGTGCCTTAGCGGTTAATCCAAGTGTTCTCCTCATGGACGAGCCACTTAGTAACCTAGATGCCAAACTTCGCTTGGATATGCGTCAAGCCATTCGAGAAATCCAACACGAAGTAGGAATTACAACCGTTTATGTAACCCACGACCAAGAAGAAGCGATGGCTATTTCAGATCAAATTGCTGTTATGAAAGATGGGGTGATTCAACAAATCGGCCGACCAAAAGAACTCTATCATAAACCAGCTAATGAGTTTGTAGCAACCTTTATCGGACGCACAAATATCATCCCTGCCACTCTTGAAAAACGGAGCGACGGTGCTTATATCGTCTTTTCAGATGGCTATGCTCTTCGAATGCCAGCTCTTGATCAGGCTGAGGAGCAAGCCATTCATGTAAGTATTCGTCCTGAAGAGTTTATCAAAGATGAATCTGGAGATATTGAAGGAACTATTAGCGATAGCGTCTATCTTGGACTGAATACTGAATACTTCATCGAGACAGGCTTTGCCTCAAAAATTCAAGTTAGCGAAGAATCAACTTTTGAAGAAGATCTACAAAAAGGCGATCGTATTCGTCTACGAATCAATACTCAAAAATTAAACGTCTTTTCTGCAGATGGTTCGCAAAACCTGATAAAAGGAGTCAACCATGGAACGTAAAAAACTAAATATTTGGACAGCCTCCTCTTTCTTCATCTTTCTTACCTATCTTGTCTTTCTCGTTTATCCTATCGTTACCGTGCTCAAGCAAGCACTTATACATGAAGGACAATTTTCACTAGCTAATTTTGTCACTTTCTTTAGCAAAGCCTACTACTCTGAGACACTCGTCAACAGTTTCAAGGTTTCTATTACCGCTACTGTCACTTCCTTAGTCGTAGGAACCTTATTAGCTTATCTCTTTTCCATGTATGATTTCAAGGGAAAGAAATTTCTACAAATATTGATTATCATTGCTTCTATGTCAGCTCCGTTCGTGGGAGCCTACTCCTGGATTCTCTTGCTGGGACGAAATGGGGTCATCACTAAATTCCTGACAAATGCCCTTCATCTTCCAGCTATTGATATTTATGGATTCAAAGGAATTGTACTTGTCTTTACACTGCAACTATTCCCACTGGTATTTCTATACGTTGCTGGGACAATGAAAAGTATTGACAATTCTCTACTTGAAGCTGCTGAAAGCATGGGGTCTTTCGGATTTAAGCGTATCGTAACGGTTGTTTTACCTCTCCTAGTTCCAACCTTACTAGCTGCTGCCCTGCTTGTATTTATGAGAGCATTCTCAGACTTTGGAACGCCTATGTTAATTGGTGAAGGATATCGAACTTTCCCTGTCCTGATTTATACACAATTTATTAGCGAGGTTGGAGGAAATTCTGCTTTTGCATCTGCTCTAGCAATTATGGCGATTATCATTGCCTTGACAATTTTCCTTATCCAAAAACACATTGCAAACCGCTACAGTTTCAGCATGAATTCGCTCCATCCAATTGAGCCTAAAAAAACTACAAAAGGAAAAATGGCTGCCATTTATACAACAGTCTACGGAATTATCTTTATCTCTGTTTTACCTCAAATCTACTTGATTTATACCTCTTTCCTAAAAACATCAGGTATGGTATTTGTTAAAGGCTATTCTCTAAACAGTTACAAGGTGGCTTTCAATCGTATGGGCTCTGCTATTTTCAATACCATTCGTATCCCTTTGATTGCCTTAGTTCTAGTTGTCCTATTCGCAACATTTATCTCCTACCTAGCCGTTAGAAAACGGAATTTGTTTACAAACTTAATTGACAGCCTCAGTATGGTTCCTTATATTGTACCAGGAACCGTTCTAGGGATTGCCTTCATTTCTTCCTTCAATACTGGCCTATTTGGAAGTGGATTTCTTATGATTACAGGAACTGCTTTCATCTTGATTATGTCCCTATCTGTCAGAAGATTGCCTTATACTATTCACTCATCTGTTGCTAGTTTGCAACAAATAGCCCCAAGTATTGAAGAAGCCGCGGAAAGCTTAGGAAGTAGTCGTCTCAATACCTTTGCCAAGATTACAACTCCAATGATGCTATCTGGTATTATTTCTGGAGCCATCTTATCTTGGGTCACAATGATTTCAGAACTCTCTACTTCTATCCTCCTCTACAATGTCAAAACAAGAACAATGACTGTAGCCATTTATACAGAAGTTCTCAGAGGAAATTACGGTGTAGCCGCAGCCTTGTCAACTATCTTGACTATTCTAACAGTAGCTTCCTTGCTCTTGTTTATGAAAATCTCTAAAAGCAGTAGCATTACACTTTAGTTTCCCCCATCAAAAACAGCCGAAAGGATTACCCTCGGCTGTTTTTCTTATCTTGATATTCCTATCAAATTCCTAGTTCATGGCAAGCAAGTCTAGACTGAGTATACTAAATGAAAATCAAAGAGTAAACTAGGAAACTAGCCTCAGGTTACTCAAAGCACTGCTTTGAGGNNGTCAGTAACCATATCTACGACAAGACTACGTTGACGCGGTTTGAAGAGATTTTCGAAGAGTATTAAATAGAGGTCGCTTCCATCTTCTCCCATCCTAGCTCTCGGTAACTACAGTCACCAACAACCTCTACGCTAAACTGGCCGTTCTCATATTCAAGGATCGTCACGCTACCATTATCGAGGCCATGCGGATGCATACCATTGATCAGATAAACAATGGTTCCAATGGTCATTCCATGGCTGACGACAAGGGCGTTGCCCCCGCCTTGTTCTTCCATTTCTTTGGCAATCGCTTCAAAACCTTCCTTGATTCGACCACTGAGTTTTTCCCATCCTTCAGCCCAACCAGCTGTATCAACCTCTACCAAGCCCTCAGCCAGTTCCGCATAAGATAATTGGTGAACGTGGTCCACATTAAAGATACGAGGAATAATGCCCATGAAAAGATCGCCATCGTAGGCTCCATCAAAGCTACCAAAACACCATTCTCTGATACGCTTGTCCATGCGATAAGGGATTTTCCCTTGCAGTCCAAGCTCCTCAAGTATAATTCCCATAGTCTGAATGGTGCGACCAGAATCACTGGAATAAGCGCGCTCAAACTGTAGACCAGATTCTCGCAAACCGATTCCTAATTCTTGAATTCCTAGCTCACCTTCAGCTGTTAAGGGAGTATCACTCCAACCTTGCGCGCGACCAATCGTGTTAAACATGGTCTTGCCATGACGTACCAAATACAATCGTACTTTTACCATTTTCCGTCCTCCGTTTGCTTCTATTATATCATGGATGATAAAACAAAAGCCACCCAGACAGGTGACTTTTGCAGGAGATTATTATGAAAAAGTTTAGGAGTTCTATTAAATAAAGATATTAGATGAAAATCAAATTCAAACTAAATCAGTATTATCTGTTTCAAATAATATTAGGAGGTCTTTATTTAATGATTATAGTATACACAGCTAACCTTAAATAGAGCTTAAAAAATTATACCCATTCACCTTTTTCATTTACTTTATAGCCGTTAATGGTCATATTTTTTGCCAATTTCCCATCAGCTAACAAGTAATACCACTTATCTCCGTCTTTAATCCATTGATTACGAGCGTACTTACCATCTTGGTTCAGATAATACCAACTATCATACTGAGAATCAAATACCCACTCACTCTTAGCCATGTAACCGCCACGTTTTAGGTAGTATTCTCCCTGCCAAGCTTTCTCCACATAACTACCAGTTGAATCTACATAAAACCAGCTCTTATAGTCTTCATCATAAATCCATTCACTTGCAGCCATTGAAGCATCTGATTTTAGATAATAACGGCCTACCCAACGGTTTCTTACAAGATTGCCAGAAAGGTCATTATAGTACCATTTGCCAGACTCTTTAAACCACTTACTTGCTTGATGATTTTTCTTAGTCTCTCCATTAGAGGTAATAATAGCTTGAGATGAAGTTGAAACTGAGGATGAAGTTCCAGTAGAAACTGCTTGAATAGCCTCTTCTTTTGTCACCTTAGGCTTAGCTTTTCCTTGGTAAACATCTTCGATACGCTTAGTAAAGACAGATAACTCTTCAGGGGATAACATGTGTCTTACAGTCTCTTCCTTATATACAAGACCTGCTTCTTTCCTGATTTTGTGTATCCCCTCTTCAACTATATCATCAATCTTACTAAACATAGAAACTTTATCTGCTTTTGAAAGTGTATCATCATTACTAATGGCTGTCTTCTCCATGAAAGCAACAGCATTAATTTCTCTGATATTTTTTTCCGTAGGAATTAAACTAGGGCTCCATTTATCAACTTTGTTATAAAAAGTTGATAATTTTTGAACATACTCTTTTAATGTTAAGTTACTATCATTGTATGGCTCATCATCGCCAAAATGACGAGACCGAGGTAACGACCAGCCTGTTAATGGTCCGTAAAAACTTTTTAAATCGCTAATTAGTTTTTCCTTCTCAACAGATGAGTATAAATTACTATCTTTTTCTACTTGCTGAAGTAGTAAGTCAAATTTTTTTATTCTAGCAATATCAAAAACATATTCTAAAGAGTTAGGCATATCACCTTTCATTCTATTAATAGTTCCTTCTATGTCAGACGAATAGTAATGATCTCTTTTTGAAAATCTATTTATATTTTCCTCTCTCTCCTCTATCACCTCATCTATTTTTTTAACTATGGCATTCTTGAGTTTTAAAACATCAACCTCTTTAAATTGTACAGTATACCAATCAATATCATCAATTTCTTTTAATATTTTTTTCTTTACTTGTTCAGAATAATTTCTAACTGCACTCTTTAAATCTGCCCGTGTTTTGTAAAAACTCTCATTACTAGAATCAATATCATTTTCTTGCGCATAAACTACTTGACTAGCAAAAGTTGGGACTAGTGAAGTCGACAGTCCTAAAGCTACTAAAGCATGTTTCATTTCTTTTTTCATGAATTTCTCCTATTTTCTTAATTTTTAAAACTATGAATTGGTGCTGGGATTTGTCCTCCACGAGAGATGAAATCAACAGACGAAGCTCCATTGACTTTCATAACAGGTGCAGTTCCTAATAGGCCACCAAACTCAATCATATCGCCTTCTTTTCCTTTTGGAATGATACGAACAGCTGTTGTTTTCATGTTAATGACACCAATTGCAGCCTCATCCGCAATCATAGCCGCAATGGTTTCAACAGGTGTATCTTCTGGGATGGCAATCATATCCAAACCAACAGAACAGATAGCCGTCATAGCTTCTAGTTTTTCCAAATTAAGAGAGCCATTTTGCACTGCAGCAATCATTCCCTCATCCTCGGAAACAGGAATAAAGGCACCAGACAAACCACCGACTTGGTTGCAGGCCATCACTCCACCCTTTTTAACTTGGTCATTCAAGAGAGCCAAGGCAGCCGTCGTTCCATGCGTACCAACTGTTTCTAGCCCCATTTCTTCAAGGACACGTGCAACAGAATCTCCAACCGCAGGAGTTGGCGCCAAACTCAAGTCCACAATACCAAACTCCACACCCAGTCTCTCACTGGCCATTTGACCAACCAATTGACCGATCCGAGTGATTTTAAAGGCAGTCTTCTTGACCGTTTCTGCTACTACATCAAAGCTCTCTCCACGAACTTTTTCCAGGGCACGTTTCACCACACCAGGACCAGAAACTCCGACATTGATGATAACATCTGCCTCCCCAACACCATGGAAGGCACCCGCCATAAATGGATTGTCCTCAACAGCATTAGCGAATACAACCAACTTAGCCGCCCCCATATCAGATAGAGTTGCCGTTTCCTTGATAACACGTCCCATATCTGCGACAGCCGTCATATTGATACCAGACTTGGTTGAGCCGATATTGACTGACGAGCATACCTTGTCCGTTTCAGCCAAAGCACGAGGAATAGAATTGATGAGAATCTCATCTCCCTTTTGATAACCTTTTTGTACCAAGGCAGAGAAACCACCAATAAAGTCCACTCCAATCTCTTTCGCAGCCTTATCAAGCGCTTTTGCCAGAACCACGTAGTCCGTCGCATCTGTCGCTGCTCCAATCAGAGAAATAGGAGTCACCGATACACGCTTATTAACGATAGGGATTCCCAACTCAGCCGCAATTTCATCACCAACAGCCACTAAATTAGCGGCCTTGCTCGTAATCTTTCGATAAATTTTCTCTGCAGCACGATTGATATCTGGATCGATACAGTCCAGAAGGGAAATCCCCATGGTAATAGTTCTGATATCGAAGTTTTGCTCCTCAATCATAGCAATGGTTTCAGTAACTTGTCTAATATCCATGATAACCTCCTAGATATTATACATAGCTTCGAAAATCGCTGCACTCTGAATATTGATTTTCACATTCAAAGTTTGCCCAAAAGCTTCAAATTCATTACGAAGATAGGTAAAATCTTGCTTTTCATCGCTAGAGACGACAGCCATCATCGTAAAATATTCATCCAAAACAGTTTGAGAAATATCGTCTATGTTCAAACCCAATTCTGCAATTTTACTAGAAACACCTGCAACAATTCCAGATTTATCTTTACCAACAACAGTTATAATCGCTTTCATAAGCAAACTCCAATTCTTCTTTTAATAGGAAACCTGAACATTAAACAGGATTCTTTTCAATTAGTATAGCATAATTCTAACGAAAATACTCAAAAACGCCTGCTTACGAAGTTGTTCTTAAGAAAAAAACAATTTCGTAAACAAGCGTCTACTATCCCAACTTATGATGAGTGTTCCCGCTAGGACCGAAATCCTAGCGGTAGACCAGAGCTAGACTAAGAGCACAAGACTCCATCATCATAACACTCAACAAAATTGATGATTTTATACTAATTCGATGATCGCCATTGGCGCTGCATCACCACGACGTGGTTCAGTTTTAAGGATACGAGTGTATCCACCGTTACGTTCAGCATAACGAGGTGCGATTTCTGAGAACAATTTTTGAAGTGCTGTAGTAGAAGTGTACTTGTCAGTTGCTTCATCATAGTTTTCAGATGCGATTTCATTACGTACGAAAGCAGATGCCTGACGACGTGCATGCAAATCACCACGTTTACCTAGAGTAATCATTTTTTCAACAGTTTTACGGATTTCTTTAGCACGAGCTTCAGTTGTCACGATTGATTCGTTGATCAAAAGGTCAGTTGTCAAATCGCGAAGCATTGCTTTACGTTGTGAGCTAGTGCGTCCTAGTTTACGGTAAGCCATGTATTCCTCCTTTATTTATCTTTTAATCCAAGACCCAAATCAATGAGTTTGAGTTTCACTTCTTCCAAACTCTTGCGTCCAAGATTTCGTACTTTCATCATCTCTGCTTCAGATTTTTCTGTCAAATCATGCACAGTATTGATACCGGCACGTTTCAAACAGTTGTATGAACGCACAGACAAGTCCAGTTCCTCAATCGTACGATCCAAAATACGATCGTCAGATTCAGTATCAGCTTCTTTCATCACTTCAGTTGACTTAGCAATCTCAGTAAGATTTGTAAACAAATCAAGATGTTCTGTCAAAATACGTGCTGAAAGCCCTAAAGCATCTTCTGGAATAATTGTTCCATTTGTCAAGATTTCAAGGGTTAGTTTGTCAAATCCATCATTGCTACCTACACGAGCAGGTTCCACTTGATAGTTGACTTTTGTAACTGGTGTATAAATAGAATCTACAGCAAGTGTTCCAACTGGTGCATTATCTTTTTTATTTTCATCAGCAGGTACATATCCACGACCACTGTTAACAGTCATAGTCGCTTTTAGAGAAGAACCTTCACCGATTGTAAAGAGATAATGATCTGGATTTACAATTTCAATATCGCTATCTGTCAAAATGTCACCAGCTGTTACTTCAGCAGGGCCTTCAACATCTAGTTCGATGATTTTTTCGTCTTCAACGTACGATTTCACTGCAATTCCTTTAATGTTCAGAATGATTTGCATCACGTCTTCACGAACACCTGGAACTGTGTCAAACTCATGTAACACACCATCAATATTGATAGATGTCACAGCTGCTCCTGGTAGAGAAGCTAGAAGTACACGACGAAGAGAGTTACCAAGAGTTGTACCGTAGCCACGTTCAAGTGGTTCGATTACAAACTTGCCATAATCTTTATTTTCATCAATTTTTGTTATATTTGGTTTTTCAAACTCGATCATTTAGTTACTCCCTCTTAAACGAAAAGCAGTGTAATGCGATGATTATACACGGCGACGTTTTGGAGGACGAGCACCATTGTGTGGCACTGGAGTCACATCACGAATTGCTGTTACTTCAAGACCAGCGGCAGCAAGCGCACGAATAGCTGACTCACGACCAGAACCTGGACCTTTTACAGTAACTTCAACTGATTTAAGACCGTGTTCTTGTGCAGATTTAGCAGCAGCTTCAGAAGCCATTTGAGCAGCGAATGGTGTAGATTTACGAGAACCTTTGAAACCAAGAGCACCAGCTGATGACCAAGCAATTGCATTACCATGCACATCAGTAATCATAACAATAGTGTTATTAAATGTAGCGTGAATATGAGCAATACCAGATTCGATATTCTTTTTCACACGACGTTTACGTGTTGGTTTAGCCAAGACTTTTACCTCCTATATTATTTTTTCTTACCAGCAATCGCAACAGCTTTACCTTTACGAGTGCGAGCGTTGTTTTTAGTGTTTTGTCCACGGACAGGAAGTCCACGACGATGACGGATACCACGGTATGAACCGATTTCCATCAAACGTTTGATGTTCAAGTTTACTTCACGACGAAGGTCACCTTCAACTTTGATTGCATCCACTTCACGACGGATAGCATCTTCTTGATCTGATGTAAGATCACGTACACGAACATCTTCTGAGATTCCAGCAGCAGCCAAAATTTTCTTAGATGTTGCAAGTCCGATACCATAAACATAAGTCAATGAGATTACTACGCGTTTGTCATTTGGAATGTCAACTCCAGCAATACGAGCCATGTTTTCTCCTTTCTATCTTATCCTTGACGTTGTTTGTGTTTTGGATTTGCTGGGCAAATTACCATAACACGACCATTACGACGAATAACTTTACAGTATTCGCAAATTGGTTTGACCGATGGTCTTACTTTCATTTCTTATCCCTCCAAGTTTTTCGATTATTTAAAGCGGTAAGTGATACGTCCACGTGTCAAGTCATATGGACTCATTTCGACAGTAACACGATCTCCCGCTAAAATACGAATATAGTTTTTACGAATTTTACCAGAAACTGTTGCTAAAATCTGATGTCCATTTTCAAGTTCAACCGTAAACATTGCATTCGGCATTGTATCAACTACTTTGCCTTCAACTTCAATCACATCGTCTTTTGCCACGCAAAAGCACCTCCATAAATTTCGATTCGATGCCTCTAGACACAGAGACAACAATTATAAGTCAGACTATCTCAGTATAACATTTGTAGCGGATTTTTGCAAGTGTGAAAAGCGCTTTATTTCAAATTTGTCAATACTTTTTCGATATCTGAGAAGACATCATTGATATCTTGATTACCTTCGATGTCATGAACCAAACCTTTGGCACGGTAGTGAGCAATGATTGGTTCTCCTTGAGCAATATTAACGTCCAATCGACGTTTTACTGTCTCAGGTTTATCATCTTCACGTTGGTAGTAATCTTCTTCTTTATAGTCAACTGGTGGGTTAAAGACCTTGTGGAAAGTTTCTCCAGTTACGCGGTGGATGATACGACCACTCAAACGTTCCAAGAGGCTATCTGGATTCACTTCAATATTGATGACGCCTTCTAGTTCAATGCCAAGTTCAGCCAATGTTTTGTCCAAGGCATGAGCTTGTTCGATTGTACGTGGGTAACCATCCAACAAGAATCCTGTTTCTTTAATATCATCTTGTGAAAGACGTTCTTTTACGATTCCATTTGTAACTTCATCAGGAACTAATTCACCCTTGTCAATATATGACTTAGCAAGAACACCCATTTCAGTTTGATTTGCCATTGCAGCGCGGAACATATCACCTGTTGAGATATGTGCAACATGGAATTGTTCTACGATTTTTGCTGCTTGAGTTCCCTTACCTGCACCAGGTAAGCCCATAATCAAAAGATTCATGATTTGATCTCCTTATTTTATTTTTAAATAGAAGCAAAAAGTCTTTTCACCCCTATTTAAAAACAAAATAGAAGAGGGGAGATCCAACTCTTACAAATGTCAGAGTTTAAACCTCCACTCCCTCAGCATTTACTGCTTCATACTCAATGAAAATCAAAGAGCAAACTAGGAAGCTAGCCGCAGGTTNNCTTTGAGGTTGCAGATAAAGCTGACGTGGTTTGAATTTGATTTTCGAAGAGTATCAGTAAATACTTTTATTCTGTTCTGTCCATGAAACCAACATACTTACGTTTCAATAGGTAACCCTCCAATTGCTTGATTCCTTCGATACCTGTAGAGATAATGATCAAGAGACTTGTTCCACCAAAGGCAACAACATCAGAAAGACCAAATACATCTTTAGCTGCAATCGGTAAAATGGAAATCACACCAAGGAAGAGGGAACCAACCGTTGCAAGACGACGAAGAAGTTTAGACATATATTCTTCTGTACCTTTACCAGGACGAACTCCATGGATATAGGCACCGCTCTTTTGTAGGTTCTCTGCCGCTTTTTCAGGATTAATCTGTACAAACGTATAGAAGAATGTAAAGAGAATAATCAACAAAGCATACATGGCAATACCAGTTGGAGAAGTGGTTGCCAACATCTCTTGTGCTACCCTTACCCAAGCCCAATCATGACCTGTGGCGCTCAAAAACTGAAGAATCGCCGCAGGCGCTGCAGTAATGGAACTGGCAAAGATAACAGGGATAACTCCAGCAGGGTTTACCTTCAATGGAAGGTAAGAGCTAGATGGAGCACCTTGTGCAACCTTAGTATATTGGATTGGAATTTTGTATTCTGCTTGTTGAACATAAGTTGTAAAGTAAATGATCAACAATACAGTAATAATCAAAATGATTACGAAAATGATAGATGAAGTGATCCGGCTACTTGGGACGTTCACAAAGTAGTCCACATAGATGCCCTGAATCATCTCTGGAATTGAGGCAACAATCCCGGCAAAGATAATCATAGAAACACCATTTCCGTATCCCTTATCTGTAATTTGCTCTCCCAACCAAGTGACAATCATACTACCAGCTGTTAAGATGATACCAATCGTCAGAAAAACTTGGGGAGTTAAAGCAGTTTTAATCAATTGAGCTCCAGCCAAGGTATTAAAACCAGCTGTAATCCCGATAGATTGCACAAAGGCTAGACCAAGGGCAATATAACGAGTAGCTTGGTTCAATTTTCTTCGACCTACTTCCCCTTGTTTTCCCCACTCTACAAATTTCGGTAAAATATCCATTTGTAAGAGTTGGACAACGATAGAAGCAGTAATATAGGGACTAACTCCTAGGGCAAAAATCGAAAAGTTTTTTAGGGCATTCCCCGACACCAAGCTCAACATGTTTAAGAAGGATAATCCACTTAAAGCATTCAAGCTATTGGCATTCACACCAGGAACTGTAATGCTAGTTCCGATACGAAAGACCAAAACGATAAAAATTGTAAATAAAATTTTTGATCGAACCTGCTTGACTTTAAGAGCTTCTCTTAATAATTTAAAAAACATAGGTCACCTCTCTTAGATGACTTCTACTGAACCACCTTTAGCAGTGATAGCTTCTTCAGCTGATTTAGAGAATTTAGCTGCTTTCACAGTCAATTTCTTAATCAACTCACCGTTACCAAGAATTTTAATACCTGACTTTTCAGCTTTAACAATTCCTGCTTCGATAAGAACAACTGGAGTTACTTCAGCACCATCTTCAAAGACGTTCAATTGGTCAAGGTTCACAATTGCGTATTCTTTAGCGTTGATGTTAGTGAATCCACGTTTTGGAAGACGACGGAACAATGGAGTTTGTCCACCTTCAAAACCAAGGCGAACTCCGCCACCGCTACGAGCTTTTTGACCTTTTTGACCACGACCAGATGTTTTACCGTTACCTGATGAAGTACCACGACCAACGCGGTTACGTACTTTACGAGAACCTTCTGCAGGTTTCAATTCATGAAGTTTCATTTTTATTTTCTCCTCTTTTGTAAAATGCTAGCGCCGATAAGGGAGAAAAGGTTGTCTCCCCCATCAACTCGCCTATACGACGTCATCATAGATGACTATATCTAGTTTTAGGGGATGGTATAGTGCACATCCCCTAAAAATTCATTAGTTTACTTCTTCAACTGTTACCAAGTGAGATACTGCAGTGATCATACCACGGATAGCAGCGTTATCTTCTTTAATAACAGAGCTGTTCAATTTGCCAAGTCCAAGTGCTACAACAGTTTTACGTTGTGATGGAATGCGTCCGATTGGAGACTTAGTCAAAGTAATTTTAATTTGAGCCATTTTATCCCCTTTCTTATGCCAAATCAGAAACTGAAATACCACGAAGGGCAGCAACTTCTTCAGCGCGTTTCAATTGTTTCAAACCTTCAACAGTTGCACGAACAATGTTGATTGGAGTGTTAGAACCAAGTGATTTAGATGTAATATCTGCCACACCTGCCAATTCCACAACGGCACGAACTGCACCACCAGCGGCAACTCCAGAACCTTCTACAGCAGGTTTCAACAATACTTTAGCTCCACCGAATTCTGAAAGAACTTCGTGTGGGATTGTTGTTCCAACCATAGGAACTTCGATCAAGTTTTTCTTAGCATCATCTACTGCTTTACGGATTGCTTCTGGAACTTCTTGAGCTTTACCAGTACCAAATCCTACGCGACCGTTGTGGTCACCAACAACAACAAGAGCTGCGAAACGAAGACGACGTCCACCTTTAACAACTTTTGTAACACGATTGACAGCAACTACGCGTTCTTCTAATTCAACTGCATTGTCTTTAAATGCCATTTTCTAGTGTCCTCCTATTAGAATTTCAATCCGTTTTCACGAGCTGCATCAGCCAAAGCTTTCACACGTCCGTGATATAGATATCCACCGCGGTCGAACACCACTTCTGAAATACCTTTAGCGTTTGCACGTTCTGCAACGAGTTTACCGACAGCAACAGCTTGTTCAGTTTTAGTTCCTTTTGAAACTTCTTTATCAAGAGTTGAAGCACTTGCGAGCGTTACACCCGCTACGTCATCAATCACTTGAGCGTAGATGCCTGTATTAGAACGGAATACGTTCAAACGTGGGCGATCAGCAGTTCCAGAGAGTTTTCCGCGAACGCGACGGTGGCGTTTTTGGCGGAGTTTGTTTTTATCTGGTTTTGAAATCACAGTTTTCACCTCTTTAGTTTTAAATCGTGTGCTATGCACAAAGTTGGAAAATAGGTTGGTGGTTGAGAATCAACCACTCAACATTATTTACCTGTTTTACCTTCTTTACGGCGAACGAATTCACCAACGTAACGGATACCTTTACCTTTATATGGTTCTGGTGAACGAAGGCTACGTACGTAAGCAGCTGTTTGACCAACTACTTCTTTTGAAATTCCGCTAACAACGATTGTTGTTGGGTTTGGAAGTTCAAAAGTAATTCCTTCTGGAGCTTCAACTTCGTCTGGATGAGATTTACCAACAGCCAAAACAAGTTTAGATCCTTGAAGTTGTGCACGGTAACCAACCCCGCGCATTTCAAGTTCTTTCTTGAATCCTTCTGATACACCAACAACCATGTTGTTCAAAAGGGCACGAGTAGTTCCGTGGATAGTTTTCATTTCTTTTGAATCGTTTGGACGGTGAAGAGTTACTTCAGTACCTTCCACACGGATTTCAATATCTTTTGAGAACTCACGAGTAAGTTCTCCTTTAGGTCCTTTTACAGTTACAAGGTTGTCATTGTTAGTGATTTCAAGACCAGCAGGCAACACGATAACTTTATTACCAATACGTGACATGTTTATTTTCTCCTGTTAAATTGTCAGGCCAGAACGGCCAGTTTTCACGGGGCTAAATCGATTTCTCGATTTAAAGGAACATTTAGGTTTCAATTTCAAAGTGAATCTAGGCATCGTCTCGCAGGCATAACTTTGGGTTAGGCAAGAGACGATAACGAAGAGTCACAAAGAAATTGGGAGCTAAATATTACCAAACGTAAGCGATAACCTCACCACCAACATTCTTTTGGCGTGCTTCTTTATCAGTAAGCAAACCTTCAGAAGTTGAAAGGATAGCAATTCCAAGTCCGTTAAGAACTTTTGGAAGGTCTTCACGTTTTTTGTAGACACGAAGTCCTGGTTTAGAAATACGTTTCAAGTTAGTGATAACTTTTTCACCGTTTGGTCCGTATTTAAGAAATACACGGATGATGCCTTGTTTGTCATCTTCGATGATTTCAACGTTTTTTACAAAACCTTCGCGTTTAAGGATTTCAGCAATCCCTTTTTTGATGTTTGATGCAGGTACTTCAAGTACTTCGTGTTTAGCTTGGTTAGCGTTACGAATACGAGTTAGGAAGTCTGCGATTGGGTCAGTCATAACCATTTTGTTTTTCTCCTCTTACTAGTAGTTTGCAAGTTGCACTTGCTAGTTAATACATGATACAAAGAGCGTAACAGCAAGAGCAAAAATAGGCAATTTGATGCAGGAGCGATGCTCCAAAGAAAATTGGTCTTTTTTTGCCAAAGCTGTAGCTCGTGTTCAAATTGGCTAGCCCAACTGAACCCGGGCTAAACTCTGTGTGAAAAAGATAAACTTTCCTAGAAACCTCAGTTTCTTCGTCAAGTTTCCTATTTTCACTTAGAGTTTTGACGCCCTTGATATCTTAAATTACCAAGATGCTTTTGTTACACCAGGAATTTGACCTTTATGCGCAAGTTCGCGAAAAGCGATACGACTCAGACCAAATTTGCGGTAAACTGAATGTGGGCGCCCCGTAACTCTACAACGATTATGTAAACGAGTCGGTGAGGCGTTGCGAGGTAATTTAGATAAACCTTCATAGTCCCCTGCTGCCTTTAATGCAGCACGTTTTTCAGCATAACGGTCAACAATTTTTTGGCGTTTAGCCTCTCTAGCTACCATTGATTTTTTAGCCATTAGATTTACCTCCTATATTATTTTGCAAAAGGCATTCCAAGGCCTGTAAGCAATGCACGTGACTCTTCGTCAGTGTTAGCAGTTGTTACGATAACAATGTCAAGACCACGAGTTTTGTCAACGTCATCGAAGTTGATTTCTGGGAAAATCAATTGTTCTTTCACACCAAGTGTATAGTTTCCGCGTCCATCAAATGATTTTGTTGGAACACCGTGGAAGTCACGTACACGTGGAAGTGAAACTGAAACCAATTTATCCAAGAATTCGTACATCCGTTCACCACGAAGGGTAACTTTTGCACCGATCGCAACACCTTCACGAAGACGGAAGCCGGCGATTGATTTTTTAGCTTTAGTGATAAGTGGTTTTTGACCTGAGATAAGTGCCAATTCTTCAGCAGCTTTTTCAAGGCTTTTAGCGTTTGATACAGCTTCACCAACACCCATGTTCAAAACGATCTTATCTACTTTAGGCACAGCCATCACTGATGAGTAGTTGAATTGTTCTGTCAAAGCAGGAACTACTTCATTAAGATATTTTTCTTTTAAACGATTTGCCATTATACTTCTCCTTTCCTTCGTGATTAATCAAGCACTTCGCCTGATTTTTTGTTGTAGCGAACTTTTTTACCGTCTACAAATTTGTAACCAACACGACCAGCTACACCATTTTTGTCCAAAACTTGAACGTTTGATACATGGATAGCTGCTTCTTTCTCGATGATACCACCTTGAGGAAGCTCGTTAGTTGGACGTTGGTGTTTCTTAACGATGTTAACACCTTCAACGATAACTTTGTTTACTTTTGGAAGGGCAGTAAGGACAACAGCTTCTGTTCCCTTATCTTTACCAGCGATTACGCGAACTTTGTCGCCTTTTTTTACAAACATTAGGTTTCTCCTTGATTTTTCTTACGCCCATAAGGGCACCCTAGCTTGAAGCTAGGGGACTAGTTTGTTTGTTTTTGCTCTTCGAAAATCAAAGCAATCCTTCGTCAGTTTCAACTCACCTAACTTAAGTTATGCTTTCGTTTTACTTCCTAGACTTGTTTTAATTTTCTTTGAGCAACCAATTAAAGTACTTCTGGAGCAAGTGACACGATCTTCATGAAGCCACCTTCACGCAATTCACGTGCAACTGGGCCAAAGATACGTGTTCCGCGAGGAGTTTTGTCTTCACGGATGATAACTGCTGCGTTTTCGTCAAATTTGATGTATGAACCATCAGCACGACGAGCACCTGATTTAGTACGAACGATAACTGCTTTAACAACGTCACCTTTTTTAACCGCACCACCAGGAGTAGCTTGTTTTACAGATGCCACAATAACATCACCGATGTTTGCAAATTTACGTCCTGAACCACCAAGAACTTTGATAGTCAAGATTTCGCGAGCACCGCTGTTGTCTGCGACTTTCAAACGAGTTTCTGTTTGAATCATTTCAGTTTTCTCCTTTCAGGTTTGATTAGATGATGACCGCTTCTTCAACAACTTCTACAAGACGGAAACGTTTTGTAGCTGAAAGCGGACGAGTTTCCATGATACGTACGATATCGCCTTCTTTGGCAACATTGTTTTCATCATGAGCTTTGTATTTTTTAGAGTAGTTAATACGTTTACCATAGACTGGGTGGTTACGTTTTGTTTCAACTACAACTGTGATTGTCTTGTCCATTTTGTCAGATACAACACGTCCAACAAGAACTTTACGATTATTGCGTTCCATTGAAATTTCTCCTTCCCTAGTCTATTATTTCGCTTCAGATTGAACTGTTTTGATACGAGCGATTTGTTTTTTAACTTCTTTCAAGCGAGCTGTTTGTTCCAATTGACCAGTAGCAGCTTGGAAACGAAGTTCAAACAATTCTTTTTTCAATTCGTTTTCGCGCTTCGCGAGTTCTTCTTGAGAAAGACCACGAAGTTCTTTAACAAATTCTTTTACTTCATTAAGTTTCATGCCTTCTCCTTATTCTGCTTCACGTTTTACGAATTTACATTTAACTGGCAATTTGTGGCTAGCAAGACGAAGCGCTTCGCGTGCGATCTCTTCAGATACACCAGCAATTTCGAACATCACTTTACCACGTTTAACTGGTGCTACCCAACCTTCAGGTGCCCCTTTACCAGATCCCATACGCACACCGATAGCTTTAGCAGTGTATGATTTGTGTGGGAAGATTTTAATCCAAACTTTACCACCACGTTTCATGTAACGAGTCATGGCGATACGAGCAGCTTCGATTTGGCGGTTAGTGATCCAGTGGCTAGTTGTAGCTTGAAGACCGTATTCACCGAATGCTACTTCTTTTCCACCTTTTGCTTCACCGCGCATTTTTCCACGGAATTCACGACGGTGTTTAACACGTTTAGGTACTAACATTGGTTATTTACCTCCTTTAGTGTTTTTGCGAGCTGGAAGAACTTCACCACGGTAAATCCATACTTTAACACCAAGTTTACCGTATGTAGTATCTGCTTCTTCCCAAGCGTAATCGATATCTGCACGAAGTGTGTGAAGTGGAACAGTTCCTTCAGAGTATCCTTCAGCACGGGCGATATCTGCACCGTTCAAGCGACCTGATACTTGAGTTTTAATTCCTTTAGCTCCAGCACGCATTGCACGTTGGATTGCTTGTTTTTGTGCACGACGGAAAGCAACACGTTGCTCCAATTGACGAGCAATTCCTTCACCTACAAGGTGAGCATCCAAATCAGGTTGTTTGATTTCGATGATGTTGATGTGTACTTGTTTTCCAGTCAATTTGTTAAGTTTTGCACGGAGTGCATCAACGTTAGCACCACCTTTACCGATAACCATACCTGGTTTAGCAGTGTGAAGTGAAACGTTAACTTTGTTTACTGCGCGTTCGATTTCGATAGTTGAAACTGCTGCGTCAGCAAGTTCTTTTTGAACGAATTTACGGATTGCAAGATCTTCATGAAGGTAATCCGCGTATTCTTTTTCAGCATACCATTTGGCATCCCAATCACGGATGATGCCGACACGCATACCAATTGGATGTACTTTTTGACCCACGATTTTACCTCCTTATTTTTCTGCAACAGCTACAGTGATGTGAGCTGTACGTTTGTTGATTGGTGAAGCTGAACCTTTCGCACGTGGACGGAAACGTTTCATAGTTGGTCCTTCGTTTGCGAATGCTTCAGAGACTACCAAGTTAGCTTTATCCAAACCAAAGTTGTTTTCAGCGTTAGCTACAGCTGAGTTCAAAACTTTTAAGATGATTTCAGCAGCTTTGTTTGGAGTGAATGTCAAGATTGCGATTGCATCGGCTACGCTTTTACCACGGATGTTATCAAGAACAAGACGTGATTTACGAGGTGAAACACGTACTGTACGAGCCATTGCTTTAGCTGAAGTAATTTCTGCCATTTATGTTCTCCTTATTTTCTACGTGTTTTCTTGTCGTCTGCAGCGTGACCTTTGTAAGTACGAGTTGGTGCAAATTCACCAAGCTTGTGACCTACCATGTCTTCTTGGATGTAAACAGGTACGTGTTTACGTCCGTCATAAACTGCAATAGTGTAACCAATGAAACTTGGGAAGATCGTTGAACGACGTGACCAAGTTTTAATAACTTTTTTCTTTTCGTCGTTAGCTTGAGCTTCAACTTTTTTCATCAAATGCTCATCGACGAAAGGTCCTTTTTTAAGACTGCGTCCCATTTTTATATTTTCTCCTTTAAATGTTGTACCACAGCGGCTTGCGCTCACATGGAGCGCTACCGAGCTGGCGGATTTACTAGTTACTTAAGCGACTAGTTTAATATTATTTCTCGTTGCGACGACGAACGATAAGTTTGTCAGATTTCGCTTTCTTGTTACGAGTTTTAAGACCAAGAGCAGGTTTGCCCCATGGAGTAGATGGTGCTTTACGACCAACTGGTGCTTTACCTTCACCACCACCGTGTGGGTGATCGTTAGGGTTCATTACAGAACCACGAACTGTTGGGCGGATACCTTTCCAACGGCTACGTCCTGCTTTACCAAGGTTTACAAGTCCATGTTGTTCGTTTCCGACAACACCAACTGTAGCACGGCAAGTTCCAAGAATCATACGAACTTCACCTGATTGAAGACGAACAAGAACGTATTTACCTTCTTGACCCAATACTTGAGCAGATGCTCCAGCAGCACGTACCAATTCACCACCACGACCTGGTTTCAACTCGATGTTGTGGATCAAAGTACCAACTGGGATGTCAGCAAGTGGAAGAGCGTTTCCGACTTTGATATCTGCTTCTGGACCTGAAACGATACGTTGACCAACTTCAAGACCTTTTGGAGCGATGATGTACGCTTTCACACCGTCAGTGTAGTGTACAAGAGCGATGTTTGCAGAACGGTTTGGATCGTACTCGATTGTTTTAACAACTGCTTCAACGTTGTCTTTGTTACGCTTGAAGTCAACCAAACGGTAGAAACGTTTGTGTCCACCACCTTGGTGACGAACTGTGATACGACCGTTGTTGTTACGACCAGCCTTGCTCTTCAATGCAACAAGCAATGATTTTTCAGGAGTGCTTGTTGTGATTTCAGCGAAATCCAAAGAAGTCATATTACGGCGACCGTTTGTTGTTGGTTTATAAACACGAATTCCCACGATATTTCCTCCTTAGATTATTCAGCTTCAGCAGCAAACAACTCGATTGCTTTTGAATCAGCTGTAAGTGTGATGATAGCTTTTTTAGTTTTGTTAGTAAAACCAGTGTAACGTCCAACACGTTTAGCTTTTGGTTTTACGTTGATTGTGTTAACATTTGCAACTTTAACGCCTTCGAAAGCAGCTTCAACAGCTTGCTTGATCAAAAGTTTGTGTGCACGAGTGTCAACTTCAAATACATATTTTCCTGCTTCAAGTTGAGCCATTGAGCTTTCAGTGATGACAGGTTTTTTGATAACATCATACAAATTCATTATGCAAGAACCTCCTCGATTTTAGAGATAGCTGCTTGAGTAACAAGAAGTTTGTCACTATTTGCGATGTCAAGAACACTTGCAGTTGTGGCAGTCGCAACTTTCACGTTTGGAAGGTTACGAGCTGAGAGAGCTGCGAATTCGTTTCCTTCTTCAAGAATAACAAGGACTTTAGAATCGATGCTCAAAGCTGCAAGAACTTTTGCAAATTCAGCAGTTTTTGGAGCTGTAAATTCAAGAGAATCAACGGCTACAAATTTATTTTCAGCAACTTTTTCTGAGTAAACAGATTTAAGCGCAAGGCGACGAACTTTTTGAGGAAGTTTGTACGCATAGCTACGTGGAGTTGGTCCGAAGACGATTCCACCACCACGCCATTGTGGAGAGCGGATAGAACCTTGACGAGCACGTCCAGTTCCTTTTTGACGCCATGGTTTGCGTCCGCCACCTGAAACAGCTGAGCGGTTTTTAACTGCGTGAGTTCCTTGACGAAGGCTTGCGCGTTGGCTGATGATTACATCAAACACAACTGATTCATTTGGTTCGATACCAAATACTGCATCGTTAAGAACAACTTCGCCCGCTTGTTTACCAGTTTGGTCGAATAATGTTACATTTGCCATTTTGACTGTATTCCCCTTTCCTTATTATTTACCAGCTTTAACTGCTGATTTGATAGTGATAAGAGATTTCTTAGCACCTGGTACGTTACCTTTGATAAGGATAACGTTCTTTTCTGGAACAACTTGTACAACTTCAAGGTTTTGAATTGTTACGCGGTCGCCACCCATACGTCCTGCAAGGTTTTTACCTTTGAATACGCGGTTAGGTGCAACAGGTCCCATAGAACCTGGACGACGGTGGTAACGAGAACCGTGAGCCATTGGTCCACGTGATTGTCCGTGGCGTTTGATAACACCTTGGAAACCTTTACCTTTAGAAGTACCAGTTACATCAACAACATCTCCAGCTGCGAATGTTTCAACTGTAATTTCAGCACCAACTTCCAAGCCTTCAACGTTTTTGAATTCACGAATGAAGCGCTTAGGAGCCGTGTTAGCTTTCGCTACATGTCCTTTAGCAGGTTTGTTGCTCAATACTTCGCGTTTGTCACCAAAACCAACTTGGATAGCGTTGTATCCGTCTGTTTCAACAGTTTTAACTTGAAGAACAACGTTTGGAGTTGCTTCAATAACTGTTACAGGGATCAATTCGCCAGCTTCAGTGAAGATTTGAGTCATTCCCACTTTTTTCCCTAAGATTCCTTTTGTCATGAGAAAATAGTTCCTTTTCTATATTTTTTATTCAAAAAGTTTTTAACGAGCGTTTTTTATGCTCAAGTCTAAGATACAAAGGGCGTCAAACTCAAAGTGAAAATAGGAAACTGACACAGTGTCTAGCAGACACGAGGGAGTTTATCTTTTTCACACCGAATTTAGCCCGTGTTCAATTAGATTGAAACACCAGCCTCTGCTCTTTTATATTTTAGATTAAAGTTTGATTTCTACGTTTACACCACTTGGAAGATCCAATTTCATCAAGGCATCAACTGTTTTTTGAGTTGGGTTAACGATATCGATCAAACGTTTGTGTGTACGCATTTCAAATTGTTCGCGAGAGTCTTTATATTTGTGAGTCGCACGAATGATTGTGTAGAGGCTACGTTCAGTTGGAAGCGGGATTGGCCCCGCAACTTGTGCACCTGTACGAGTAGCTGATTCTACGATTTTTGCAGCCGCTGTGTCAAGCGTACGGTGTTCGTAAGCTTTCAAACGGATACGAATTTTTTTGTTTGCCATCTTTTTCTCCTTTTCGTCTACTTAAGATAATAGGCTAGCTCCACAAGAAAACCGACGCGGTGTTGCGTGGCAATGCAACCGAGCGTGTCGCAACCTCTTGCATCAAAGCTAAAGCTGTAATTTACAGCACCATAATAGAATAACACAAAGCCCCTGCGATTGCAAGGGATTTGTTAGGTTTTTTTCGTTTTTTTGGGATGAAACTGTTTTCCTATTTTTCTTTTTAAAATTAGGGATTTTCTTCTATATAAACTGAGTCCTCTTGACCTCAAATTTATCTTCTGATTGGTCCACTAAGATGTCCGCAATTGACTCTGTTTCTTTATAGTATCGCAGATACTGCTCCCGTCTCATCTGATGGCTAGCCAATATAAAGGATGCATCGCGATTTCTCACAGTCGTATCTCTAGCAAGGCGTCGCTTTAATTCGGTCTCCTCATCCGTGTAGAAACAGATGGTTTTGTCAAAGAGTTCTTTGGGTAAAAAGCCTACAGACATCCCTTCGACAATCAGAATTGGCTTTTCTCCAGACAAGACCTCACTAGCTTTCCAAGGTTCTTCAATTGTTAAGATATCCATGCCAGCCTTTAAAGCGAGAATGTCTCTTTCTAAACTTACCAGTTCATGAGCCACAGGTAAACAAGCGGTCACTTTTTGGTCTGGAGTCTCCTTTGGCACCACTAAATGACGATTTGAAGCAATGTAAGGATCGGTTTCCAATAAGTTTACCTTTGCAGAATCTAAGGCTTGGTACAATTCCTGTGCAAAGGTTGATTTACCTGAAGCCCCATGACCGTATATTCCCAGTGTCCTGACTTTCCCCGTCTCGATCTCTGAGACTAGTTGGTCTACTAAGTCTTTTTTCTTCATTCTCTCTTCACCTGTTCATAGCTTTCTTTTCCGTCATTAAGCTTGTCCCAAATCACTACTTGCCCACTTTGGAGCGATTTTTGCACATCTATGATGCGTTGATTGGACGAACCTCGAAACTGGAGCATGAGATTTCTCTTAGTTCGATCGTATCGTCCATCAACCAGAATGTCAATCAGTGATAAGAGTTCCAGTTTATCTTGTGTCTCCAACATCATTTCTTCCCAAGTGTAGCCCGTCCAGGACCAGATGTCTTTTTCTGGCAATTCCTTTCGAATGCGTTTAACGAGAGGTAAGACAATACCCGTATTGAGAAAGGGTTCCCCTCCCAGTAAGGTTAACCCCTGAACATAAGGCTGGGCAAGATCTGCCATGATTTGCTCTTCTAATTCTGCTGTGTAGGGAATTCCTGCATTGAAAGACCAAGTCGCAACATTATAACACCCCTCGCAGTGAAACATGCAGCCTGATACATAGAGGGAGTTCCGCACGCCTTCTCCATCCACAAAGTTAAAGGCCTTGTAGTCAATGATACGGCCTTGACTGAGCTCCTCACTTTTCCATTCTTGTGGTTTTGGATTATTCATTCGCTACCTCTATCCAATAACGCTCAACTCCATCACGAACATCCTCAATACGACCTCCATTTGATAGAATGACTGCTCTACTAGCAGGATTATTCACACTACAGGTCACCAGAGCTTTCTTGATGTTCTTTTCTTTAGCAACTTGCAAGCCCTGACGGAAAGTTTCCTTAGCATAACCCTTGCCTCTTTCTGATGGACGAATGGAGTAACCAATATGGCCAGCATAATTCAGCAACCCCTCATTCAGTCTCAATCGCAGATTCAAAAATCCTAGAGCACGACCTACATCATCAAATGATACAAATTGAATAGAAGGAACACGATTTTCAGGCAAGTTTATTCCCGTTTCTTTTTGCATATTTGTTTCCAACCATTCTTCATACACAAAGTTCTCTGTATCCCAAAATCCTCCATCATGGGCTGATTGGCTCTTTTCAAACTCTGCCATCATCTCTAAAACTGTTTCTTTATCTGCTAATCTTGGTCTGCGTAGTTCCATCCTTACCTCCCACTATGAGAAAAGCGAGAGCTGACTCTCATACTCTTCGAAAATCAAATTCAAACCACGTCAGCGTCGCCTTACCGTAGTACGGTTACTGACTTCGTCAGTNNTGCGGCTAGCTTCCTAGTTTGCTCTTTAATTTTCATTGAGTATCACTTTTATTTTTTCTTGTTCTTGTTTAAAAATTGTTCTCTGAGGCTAAGCAAGCGTTCTTTCTTACCAGCTCCACCTTTAGAGTGTTTCTCGTGATAACGGGTCACTTGTGCGCGACCCTTATCGTCTAATTGATATTTTCCCATTTCATTTCTTTCTAATTTGTTACTTGATGGCCAGCTATTTTAATCGTTGAGCCATTCATATGTTTGACACGCGCAGCGATTTCCTTGTGACGTCCATTGACCATAGGTCTCGCTTGAGGATTACCTAGATAGCCACAAGTCCGTTTAACAACGTCTACTGTTTTAGGGTCGCTATTGCCACAGTTAGGACAAGCAAAGCCCCTCTCAGTTGGTTCAAAATCTCCTTCAAAGTCACACTTGTAGCAATGGTCTATTGGAGTATTGGTACCCAAATAGCCCACACGGTCATAAGCATAATCCCAGACAGCTTCCAAGGCTTTTGGATTTTGCTGGAGGACTGGATACTCACAATAATGGATGAAACCACCCGACGCACCTGCTTCTGGATAGACTTTCTCAAAGTCCAATTTTTCAAACGGTGTTGGATTTTTACGAACATCGTAGTGGAATGAATTGGTGTAATATTCCTTATCTGTAATATCAGGAATAGAACCAAACTTCTCTGTATCTAGTCGGCAGAAACGGTCTGTCAAACTTTCAGACGGTGTTGAGTAGATAGAGAAATGGTATCCATATTGGTCAGACCACTCTTCTACACGGCGTTTCATATCGCGAATGATATCCAGCGTGAATTCCTTAGCATCTGGATTACTTTCCCAGCTATTTCCAAAGAAGACTGTCGCTACCTCGTACAAACCGATGTAACCCAGCGAAACAGTTGCGCGACGATTCTTAAAGAGCTGATCAACACTTTCTTCTTTACTTAGACGATGGCCAAAAGCACCGTACTGATAAAGGATAGGAGCATTGGCTGGCGTCGCCTCTTTCGTGCGTTCGACACGGTAAACAAGAGCATCTTCAGCGATATTCATTCGCTCGTTGAAGATTTCCCAGAACTTATTCATGTCGCCCTCAGACTCAAGAGCAATACGAGGTAGGTTAACTGTCACAACACCAAGGTTCATGCGACCTGAATTGACTTCTACACCATTTTCATCCTTCCATCCTTGAAGGAACGAACGGCAACCCATAGGAACTTTGAAAGAACCTGTCAACTCAACAATCTTATCATAGGACAAAACATCTGGGTACATCCGTTTGGTTGCGCACTCTAGGGCCAACTGCTTGATGTCGTAGTTGGGAGTCCCTTCTTCCAAGTTAAGACCTCTTTTAAGCGTAAAGATGAGCTTAGGGAAGATGGCTGTACGATGCTCCGAACCAAGTCCCTTAATGCGAATGTTTAAAATTGCCTTTTGAATTTCTCGCTCAAAACGACTAGTTCCTAGACCAAAACCTAGCGAAGTAAAGGGTGTTTGGCCATTTGAAGTGAAGAGAGTATTGATTTCATACTCGAGTGATTGCATGGCATCGTAGATGTCTTTTTGGGTTTTCTTCCAGGCATAATCTTCTCGTTTTTCAGGCAAAACCCACTCTTCTGCATCTTTGAGATGTTTTTGGCAATTCTTCTCTGCATAAGGCGCCAAAACTTCATCGATACGGTCAGCTGAACATCCCCCGTACTGGCTAGAAGCAACGTTGGCGATGATTTGCGAAATCTGTGCTGTCGCAGTCTGAATAGACTTGGGACTTTCTACCTCTGCATTCCCAATCTTAAAACCATTTTCCAACATACCTTTAAAGTCAATCAAACAGCAGTTGGTCATAGGGGTATAGGGGCTGTAGTCCAAATCGTGATAGTGGATATCTCCCTTTTGGTGGGCATTGGCTACGTGCTTAGGCAGCATTTGCAGTCCGATTGACTTTCCAACAATCCCTGCTGTCAAATCGCGCTGGGTGTTAAAGACATCACTGTCTTTGTTCGCATTTTCATTAACAACGGCCTGGTCTTTGTTGAGAAGTTTATGGATGCTAAAGTTAATATCTGTCGCTTTTGAGCGCTCAAAATCCCTTTGTGTCCGATAAGTAATATACTCCTCAGCCAGCGCATATTCTTTGGCTTCAAGCAGTTCATGTTCTACAATATTTTGAATTTCGTAAATCTTAACCCCCTGTGGAAAGCGACTATGAATTTCTGTGACAATTCGCTCGGTCAGAGCATTTAGGCGCTTTTCGACTAAGGGTGTCACATCCATAACCTTGTCTGCCGCCTTGTGGAGAGCCTTGTCAATCTTGTCCACATCAAATACAACACGTCTCCCATCTCGTTTCTCGACGAAGAGAGTTGGCAAAATTGTAATTTTTTCTTCTAGTGCAATCATATGCATGCTCTTTTCTAAATTGTTCTTTCTAAAAAGTATTATACCACTCTAAAAAGAAAAATCAATATCTTGTGGTAAAAATCCTAAAATTTTTAAAAATGCACAAGATATTGATTTGGTTATTTGATTTTATAGACTTTAAACTCTGAGTAATCCGTCTTTACTTGTTGGTAATTTTCTTTCAAGATTGTTTCTACTTCAGACCAGACTGGCACTTTGTCATTTACCACAATCACCTTAGGTTGTTTTTCTTTCAAGTCATTAAGTAGCTTATTCCGGTTTTCCTCAGCTGCTGTATAGTGCATCGGGGACAAAATAGCCGATGGCGACAAGCGCTCACTCTTACGATAAAGAGTCGCAGTATCATCCCATGCATAGATAGCATCTTCCGTATTCGTCTCCTCTTTTACTAAATCAGCAAGACGATCACGTTCTTGATAAGGTACCGGATAAAGGACAAACTTCATCAAAAAAGGAATAGACAAAAGATAGACAAGCCCTAAAACTGGCAGATATAGATTTCCTTTGAAAAAACGACTCCATAGACTAACTGGCGTTTCTCTTCGTCTTCGTCTAACACTACGCCCCCTCTGTTGACTCTTAATATTGGTTACCAATAAAAGTAGGAAAACAGGGAAGACGACCATCAAATAAGAAGCGTGCAGAGGCTCTTGTGAAAAGAAAAGCAAAATCAAACCTAAAATTGTCACAAGACTTGCAGGAACCGAAATGACGTATAGTTTAGAGGGCTTGGATTGAAAGAGACCTAAAAAGATACAAACCACAAATCCCAAACCAAGGGACAACAAGCCATAAAAAGCCATATTCTCTAAAATTTTAGAAGTGAAATCAAAGCGAATACTGTCAATAGGATAACGAATACCACTAATGGCATCCCCAAAACTTCCTGTTGCAACACTATAGTAGGTAGTGGGATAAAAGACAAGTGAAAAACCTAAAGCCACTGCAAGAAACTGATAAAACCCATGCGCAAAGCGTCTATGCCCAAGGTTAAAGACCAACAAGCCTAAACTCACTACAGCAATAAACAGGAGCGATGACAAGGGGGCAAAGAAAAATCCGCCCGCCAAAGCCAGCCCAATCCGTACAAATCCCTTATCATGGCTTGGATTGCTTAGATAAGCCGCAACTAAACTAAAGGCCGCGAATAAGAAGGGAAGCGCTAAAAGAGTCGCATAGCCTCCACCAAAAGCAAGACCTGTAACTAGCATGTAAAAAATAGTCACCACTTGTCCAGCTTGGTCTCCTTGCTCTGTCAAGGTATCCGCTGATCTAAAAAGGAAAAATCCGCCTGCTACCAAGGCTAACCACTCAAAGATGGCAAAGAAAAATCCGCCCTGAGTCACGTAAGTCAGCAAATAATAAAGCAAACCTTGACTTCCATAATAATCGCTGTAAATCTTCCCTGCCTGATGAAGTGCCCAACCTACATAAAAATCCTGCACTTCTTGTGCACTCATTAAATCGAGTAATAGCGGTACTCCTAGAGTTATCCCCGTTACAAGCGTACTCCATAGTAAAATTTTCACCAAAGGAAGACGACTTGATTCACGATGATGCAATTCTTGTTCGATTTGGTATTCTAGAGGTTCACGATTCTCCTGATGAACTTCTTCTACTCTACCATACACACTCATATCGTTTCTCCTATTCAATTTATCTGTCTTAGTATATCAAAAAGTCCTAGGATTGTCAGCTTGCGATGGGTGTTTGAGTGATTTTTTGCATAGTTTCACAAAGGTTTCAATTTCTCGAAAGCGGTGTAACTGTGTCTGTTTAAATGATATGATATAATCCAATTCTTTCTGGGTCAGCATCTTTCCTCCTACATCTTCTTATTCGTAAAAGACAAGAAAAATAGGACTGGTTTGTGTCCTCAGTCCTAGATTTCTTATAAGATAGGGGCGAATAACTGGGCAATTTCTTTTACAAGCTTTTGATACCAGCTCGTTTTGATAGAATGAGGATAGACTTCCTGAGAATCTGCAAATATATTTTGAAAATCTCGGGCGATTTCCATTATAGAAGGAGTTTTATAGAGTAAGACTGCATTTTCATAATGGTGTACCAAGCTTCGGTAGTCGAGATTGATTGTCCCCACCACCGCAAAATCTTCGTCTACCAACATCTGCTTACTATGAATAAAACCTGGACTATACTCATAAATTCGAACACCAGCAGAAAGAAGGTCTGGATAAGCGCCTCTTGTGACTAACTGAATGAACTTCTTATCTGGTATGTAAGGAGTGACAATCCGAACATCGACCCCTCTCATAGCAGCATTTTTGATTGTCTCCGTTAAATCATAATCTATGATCAAATAAGGTGTCGTAATATAGACCGATTCCGTTGCTTGATTGATCAAACTCTGATAAACCTTTTTCCCTACCTGCGTTCGAAAAATTGGCTTGGGTCCACTTCCGTATGGAATGGTTAAACCGTCACTTGGGATAGAATGATTTTCTAAATGATATTGATCAAAATCACTAATCTCTCCTCGATTGATGTACCAAGTGGTTAAAAACAAGCGTGTCAGGGCTTTTACTGCTAGTCCGTCCAAGCGAATTCCACTATCCTTCCAATAACCAAATCTCTCGACGTGGTTAATGTACTCATCTGCCAGATTGACCCCACCAGTATAGGCTATCTGACCATCAACAATCAATATTTTTCTATGATCTCTGTTATTATAGGCCACTGTCAAACGAGGAATAACTTTATTGAATTTATGGGCCTCGATGCCCAGCTGACGAAGTCGATGTGCATAATCTCCTGTTAAAGTAGCCATACAGCCGATATCATCATAGAGCAGTTTAACCTCAACTCCTTGAGCGACCTTTTGCTCTAGTATATCTAGTATGCGATTCCACATCAAACCTTCTTCTATAATGTAATATTCCAAGAAAATAAATTTTTCAGCCTTTTTAAGATCTTCTACCATCTTTTTCCACATAGCTTCTCCGTTAGGAAAAAATGTAGAGGCAGTTTGATCATAGACATCGGCATTGGTATCCATACTCAATAAGGACTTGATGACGCCATAAGCTGCCTTATCACTTTCTTTTAATTCCTCTTTTAGTAGCTGGCTATTTGCTTCTTGGAAATGCATGGAGCCTAGCTTCTTCAGTTGTTTGATTTCTTTTTTGGACAATCGCCTTTCACCAAACATCAGATAGAGCAAGGGGCCAAATACTGGCACAAAGGCTACTAACAACCAGGTTACCTTATTCTCAGGAGTCGTATTACGGTTGACTATCGAAATGATTGTAATGATACTCAGTAGAATGAGGACAGTAATCCATAAAATGGGAGCCATACGTCCTAAATAAAGAAAGAGACCAAAAACCAGACAAAGTTCAAGTAGCATAATCGAAAGACTAAAGCCATACTTGGACATCAATAATTGAAATTTCCTATATTTCATATCCCCTCCTTGATATTTTGAATGCTAAAAACAAGTAATTGATACTAGTATAACTCAGCTATTCGACAGAAGGCAAGTATTTATGATTATTTTCTAGGTAAAAGTAAAAAGGATGAAAAATCCAGCCTTTTCTACTTGCATAGTCTTATTTAGTTAAAACGATTTGGTCCGATGGGTCTCTATCCATATCATCTACGATGATTTGATTACCGTTTACAGTGTAAATTTTGACATCATCACCAATAATCATGCGTTGATTTGCTGCATCAAATGTGACCTGTTTGACTTTCTGATCCCCGTCAGATTCGAGCTCAGTCCATGTACCAGTCGTTCCAGTGACCACTAAAGTGATACGGTCTCCGTCATCTTGGCCTATATAAGTCCCATCAATATCAGTCGGTTGAGCCTCAGGTGCATTTTGTGAAGAACTTGTTGCTACCTGGTTTGTATTTTCTGTAGACGATGAAGCAGCAGGTTGTGATTGCTGAGTTTGTTATATTTGTGCTTGAGCTGCTGGTTGTTGAATCTGTTGAGCTCTTTGTGAACAAGCTACTACGAGACTAAGACTTGCTAGAGAAGCAAGAGAAAGTGTGAATCTTTTTAATTTCATGATGGATTTCCTTTCTACTACCAATTTAGAGAAATTTTCTCTAACCAGCAATTCCCCTAGTATAACAAGTTCAAAAAAGGTGGTCAATTTATCTGTTCATGCCCCAGCAGGTAGCCCCGTACTTCTGAGATAAAATAGAGAGACCCTGTAATGAATAACAAATCCTGAGCATCTGTTCTTTCTTCAAAATCGCTGATAAATTCTCGGTAAGAAGAAACTATATCGTAACCTGTCACATCCCTTTCGTCCAAAGCTCCCTGATAGTCAAAGCCAGTTACCTTGAGTTCCACCTGAGGCAAATTCTCAGTCAGATAACCTAACATCCCTTGATAATCCTTCCGTTTCAAGGACCCAAAGAGGATTTGAGGACGATAGGCTTCCTGCTCTTTTTCTTTGATAAACTCAACCAAGCGAGTCAAGGCAGGGAGGTTATGAGCACCATCCAAGTAAATCTGAGGGCGAATACGCTCCAAACGCCCAGCCCAATGGGTCTTCTCCAAAGCCTGTCTTACAACCTGCTCATCAACAACTTCCTTTCCTTCTCCCATAAAGAGAAGAAATGCTTGCAACGCCAAGGCCGCATTTTCCTGCTGATAAGCTCCTTCTAAGCCTATGTTCAGCTGTGAAAGATTTAGTAAAGAGCTTGAAAAATTACCATTCAGCATTGAAAAATCTTGACCTGCCTGATAAAGATCAACAGCTAAAGAGTCTGCTTTTTTCTGACAGACAAGCCTAGCTTCTGGAGGCAATTTCGCAATCACTGCCTTCTTACCAGCCTTGAAAATACCAGCTTTCTGCTCTGCGATTGCTTCCAGACTATCACCCAAGGTTTCCTGATGGTCAAGCCCAATGGAGGTGATAACAGCAAGCTCTCCAGTTACCACATTGGTCGTGTCAAGTAAGCCGCCAATTCCCACTTCTAGTAAAACCAAATCCACTTCTTGCTCTCTAAAATAAAGAAAAGCAATCAAGGTCAGCAGTTCAAAAAAGGACAACTGATCATGGGTTTGCAGAAGCGTTTTCTCCATCTCCTTGACCTGCTCAGCCAAACGGATAAAGTCTGTGTCTGCTATAGATTGCCCATTAATGCAGATTCGATCATTGATAGAGACGATATGAGGGGAGGTAAAGGTCGCGACTTTTTTGCCATGCCCCATAAATAACTCCCTCATAAAAGCAATGGTAGATCCTTTCCCATTAGTCCCTGTTACATGGATAATAGGATAAGACTTCTCTGGATTCCCTAACAAATCCACCGCTTGCTGTATTCGGCCTAAACCTGATCGAAAATTCAAACCAATCCGACTATAAAGCCATTCTCCTACTTCAAACATACACATCTCCTTGACAAAAGTCTAATCAATTATCTAGCAAAATTCCGTAGATAACAAAAAATGAGGTCAGGATTTTCGTCCCGACCTCTTACCTGGTTAGCTAATTACTAGCAACTATGAATGTTAACGTGGGCTAAAAACATCCACCGAACGTTCCAACTCTTCCAATTTCTAGGAGTTGGGCTGATACAGTCTCCCAGACTTACTTATGGTCTTTATTTTTAGCATAAGGGTAAAAATGTTCACTGAACATTTTTACTCCTCCATAAAACTATTGAAGACTTCTTCAATCATGTTCCATTCGTCTTCTGAGTCTTCTGGGATTGGTTGCAATTCGCCTTCTGTTCCATCTTCGTTTTCGATGAATGAGTAAGCTTGGATTTCAACTTGTCCGTCTTCGTCTCCTTCTGCGTTAACTGGTACTAGAAGAACATAGTTTTTACCAAATTCTTCTTTTCCATCAATTGTCAAAAGGATTTCAAACAAGGTTTCATTTCCTTGCTCATCTACTAGTGTGATTAGTTCACGTTCTTCGTGGTCGTGGTTATGATCGTGTGACATATCCTCTCCTTTATATTAAAATTTTCTATCTAAATAATTTTGTAAAATCAGCTGAGCTGCTAACTTATCAATGACTTTCTTGCGCTTATTGCGACTGATATCTGCTTGTTCAATCAACATACGCTCAGCAGCCACTGTTGTCAAGCGTTCATCCTGATAGTCTACTGGTAAACCAAAAAACTCTTCTAGCTTTGCTCCGTAGGCTTGACTAGCTTCTACGCGCGGTCCGCTTGTATTGTTCATGTTTTTAGGCAGGCCCACTACAAATCGTTCCACCTTGTAAGTATCAACCAGCTCCTTAACGCGGTCAAAACCAAATTGGCCTTGCTCCTCATTGATTTGGATGATTTCAAGCCCTTGAGCTGTAAAACCGAGCGGATCGCTAATGGCCACCCCTACCGTTTTTGAACCGACGTCCAATCCCATAATTCTCATAGGTTACAGATCGACTCCTTGTCCTTTAAGGTAGTAGCGAACCAATTCCTCAACGATTTCATCACGCTCATACTTACGGATTTGATTTCGTGCATTATTATAACGAGGAACGTAGGCAGGGTCTCCACTCAATACGTAACCTACGATTTGGTTAATTGGGTTGTAGCCCTTATCGTTCAACGAAGCATAAACATCTGTCAAAGTTTCGCTAATTTCTTTTTTATTGGAATCGTCCAATTTAAAACGTACGGTTTCTTCAGTAAATCCCATTCTAACACCCTCTTTCCTTAGAATAGTACCATTATAGCATAATTCCTTACCTTCTACAATTCAGGCAGTTTATTTATTTGGATTTTCTATTGTTCTGTCGCACCATTTGCCAATCTGTCTGAAATATATTTGCTTGGTTCATTCTTCAAAAGATTTTCTAAGCCAATATTCTTCAAATATTCTAACTGAGAAGCCTTCTTGACATCCAAAACTTGAAAATCAAAACCAGTCGTTGTTTGAAGTTCTGTTGCACTCAATAGTTTTGTTTCAAGCTTAAATCCTGCTAATTTACGAGCTTCTATGATGGAGTCGTCTTTCTCTTCCGCCTCGAGAAGAGCTTTTTGAGTTTCCTCCACTCCATGTTGGTCAATGTAGGTCTTCAGCTCATCTGAGACTGGACGCTTTTGTTGGATAGTTAGACTCAAAAAAATCTTGTCTTTGTAAGTAATGGTTTGGGTCTGCTGGCTACCATCATCTGACTTGGGCAAGACCAAAGTCTTGGTTACAACTGTATTCTTCTCAGCATTTTCAATAACTGGCAATGCCGACTGAAGCGTATCTTTTTCTGTTTTTGTAGCTGGTCCAGTTTCTTTTTTCTGTCCGCAACCAACCAGGACAAAAAGGAAAGCTAGACTAACAAGAACTATTTTTTTCATTTCTTTCTTCTTTCTTTTTGAAATTAAAATAGAATAAGACTGGGAATTGCTCCCAGCCTTGATGTTTATAGAGCTGCACGCAAACGTGCTTCTGCATTTTCTACATTACGGACAGAGCGTGGTAGGAAGGCACGAATATCGTCTTCCTTATAGCCAACTTGCAGGCGTTTTTCATCTACAAGGATTGGGCTCTTTAAAATTCTAGGTGTTTCCATAATCAGATTGAGGACTTCGTTAACACTCAAATCTTCAATATCCACTCCAAGGGCTTTGGCATAGCGATTTTTAGATGAGACGATACTGGCTATTCCGTTATCTGTTTTGGTTAGAATATCCAGTAATTCTTCTCGCGTAATTCCTTCTTTACCAAGGTTTTGTTCTTTATAACTTAACTGGTGGGCATTAAGCCAGGTTTTTGCTTTTTTACAGCTAGTACAACTTGAGACTGTATAAATTTTAATCATGTACCTACCCCTTTCGCTACATGTTACTATCAGTTTAGTCTATTATACCATAAAAAACATCCGACTTGCGACCTATTTTTAATTTTTTTTGACTTTTTTCGTCATTTTCGTACTTTTTTCTTGACAAACAACTAAATGACTATCAACTCTTTTGGAGCTAGGGTCAATAATTCACAACCTGTCTCTGTAATCAGGATATCATCCTCGATACGAACGCCATATTTGCCTTCGATATAGATACCTGGTTCATCGGTCAAGGCCATACCTGCCTTAATAGTTTCTGTAGAAGTTTGGCTAAAGTAAGGCTCTTCATGGATATCCAGTCCAATACCGTGTCCGATACCGTGGGTAAAGTAGTCACCATAGCCTGCCTCGATGATAATATCACGAGGAATTTTGTCAAAGTCACGGAAACCTAAGCCAGCCTTAGCCTGTTCAATCAAGGCTTGGTTAGCTTTTAGAACTGTATTGTAAATCTCTGCTTGCTCGTCGCTGACATGCCCCAGATAGATAGTCCGTGTCATATCACTGACATAGTGGTCGTAGAGGCAACCGAAGTCCATGGTAATAGCTTCTCCTAGCTCCACTGGTTTGTGCATAGGATGGGCATGGGGTTTGGAAGAGTTGATACCGCTAGCTAGGATAGTGTCAAAAGACAAGCCAGATGCTCCCAACTCACGCATACGGAAGTCAAGGAAGTTGGCTATTTCAATCTCTGTCTTTCCTGGTTTGATAAAGTCAAGCGCATCGCGGAAAGCTTGGTCTGAGATAGAACAAGCCTTACGAATAGCTGCAATCTCCGCTTCATCCTTAATCATTCGAAGACCTTCGACAAACTGAGTTTGTGGAAGCAAGTCAATTCCTTCAAAGGCGGCCTGCATACGATGATAATAAGAAACTGAAATCTCGTCCTCAAAACCGATTCGAGACAAGCCCATATCCTTAACAATCCCTGCAATGACAGCCAATTCATCACGGTCAGCCACAATCTCAAAACCACTGGTTTCTTGCTTGGCTGCAATGATATAGCGAGAGTCTGTCACCAAGACCTGACGGTCACGGCTGATAAAGACTGTTCCGTTTGACCCCCAAAAACCAGTCAAGTAGTAGACGTTTTTAAGATTATTGATGATGATGCCATCTAGTTCTTTTTCTTGCATTTTAGCTATAAATGTTTGTACACGTTTATTCATGATATAACTTTCCTTTCAAATAGTGTCCTGTGTAGCTGGCTTCGTTGGCCGCTACTTCTTCTGGAGTTCCTGTTGCGATGATGGTTCCACCACCGACACCGCCCTCAGGTCCCAAGTCAATAATATGGTCCGCCGTCTTGATAACATCCAGATTGTGCTCAATGACAAGAACTGTATTGCCATCATCGACAAAGCGAGCTAAAACCTTGAGCAAGCGAGCGATATCCTCTGTATGGAGTCCTGTCGTCGGCTCATCCAGAATGTAGAAAGATTTTCCTGTCGATCGTTTGTGAAGTTCACTAGCCAACTTCATACGCTGGGCTTCTCCTCCAGAAAGGGTGGTAGCTGGCTGTCCTAGCGTGACATAGCCTAATCCCACATCCTTGATGGTCTGAAGTTTGCGTTGAATTTTCGGAATGTGTTGGAAGAACTCCACCGCATCGTTAACGGTCATGTCCAAGACCTGCGAGATATTTTTTTCCTTGTAATGAACTTCTAGGGTCTCACTGTTGTAGCGGGTTCCGTGGCAGACCTCACAAGCTACATAAACATCTGGCAAGAAGTGCATCTCAATCTTGATAATCCCGTCACCTGAGCAAGCTTCACAGCGACCACCCTTGACATTGAAACTGAAACGCCCCTTCTTGTAGCCTCGAATCTTGGCTTCATTAGTCTGAGCAAAGAGGTCACGTATATCGTCAAAAACTCCTGTATAGGTAGCAGGGTTAGACCTTGGCGTTCGTCCAATCGGGCTCTGGTCAATATCAATCAAACGATCAACATGCTCAATCCCTGTGATGGTCTTGAATTTACCAGGCTTGTCTGAATTACGGTTGAGCTTCTGAGCAATAGCTTTTTTGAGGATACTGTTGATCAAGGTCGATTTCCCTGAACCTGATACCCCTGTCACCGCGATGAATTTCCCTAGCGGGAAGCGAGCAGTAACATTTTGCAAGTTATTCTCACACGCTCCTGTCACTTCGATAAAACGACCATTTCCGGCACGGCGCTCTGTTGGCACTGGAATAGCACGCTTACCTGACAAGTACTGACCTGTGATAGATTTACTGTTGCGAGCTACCTGCTTGGGTGTCCCTGCAGCGACGATTTCCCCACCAAATACTCCCGCACCAGGACCAACGTCAATCAGATAATCCGCCTCACGCATGGTATCTTCGTCGTGTTCCACCACGATAAGAGTATTACCCAAATCACGCATCTTTTTGAGACTGGCAATCAAACGGTCATTGTCCCTCTGGTGGAGACCGATTGACGGCTCATCCAGGATATAGAGGACACCTGATAGGTTAGAACCAATCTGGGTTGCCAAGCGAATACGCTGACTTTCCCCACCTGAAAGGGTTCCTGCTGAACGTGACAGGGTTAGATAGTTTAGACCCACGTTATTAAGGAAGGTCAAACGATCCTTGATTTCCTTGAGAATAGGACGAGCAATAATAGCTTCATTTTCAGATAAGGTCAGCTGGCTCACCAAGTCCAAGTGGTCTGCGATAGACAAGTCTGAGATTTCTCCGATATGTGGCCCTTGCTGGCCACCAACACGGACAGACAAGGCCTGATCATTAAGACGGTAACCACGACAAGTTCCGCAGGTCAGCTCATTCATGTAAAGGCGCATCTGGGTGCGCGTGTAATCGCTGTTTGTCTCGTGATAGCGACGTTTGATATTATTGACAACTCCCTCAAAAGGAATGTCAATATCGCGCACGCCACCAAATTCATTCTCATAGTGGAAATGGAATTCCTTGCCATCTGACCCATAGAGAATCAAGTTCTTATCCTCTTCTGACAAGTTCTCAAAAGGCTTATCCATATCCACTCCAAAAGCTGTCATAGCCTGCTCTAGCATATTTGGATAGTAGTTGGATGAGATAGGATTCCAAGGAGCTAAGGCTCCCTCACGTAAGGTTTTACTGGCATCTGGCACTACCAAATCAGTATCCACCTCCAGCTTGATGCCCAAGCCATCACACTCACTACAAGAGCCAAAGGGAGCATTGAAAGAGAAGAGACGAGGCTCTAACTCTGGCACAGTAAAGCCACAAACTGGGCAGGCATAATGCTCAGAGAAGAGCAACTCAGAGTCATCCATAGTGTCGATAATGACATAGCCTTCTGCGATACGAAGGGCAGCCTCAATGGAATCAAAGAGACGACTACGAATGCCCTCCTTGATAACAATACGGTCAACCACGACATCGATATTGTGTTGCTTGCTCTTAGACAACTCTGGCACTTCGGTTACATCATAGACTTCTCCATCCACACGGACACGAACATACCCATCTTTCTGAACCTTCTCGATAACACTCTTATGTTGACCTTTTTTCTTGCGGATGACAGGGGCCAAAATCTGCAAGCGCTGGCGTTCAGGTAACTCCAAAACCTTATCAACGATTTGCTCCACCGAAGAAGCCTTGATAGCTCCATGCCCCTTGATACAGTAAGGCGTCCCCACACGTGCGTAGAGAAGACGCAGATAGTCATTGATTTCAGTCGTTGTTCCCACCGTCGAACGAGGGTTTTTGCTAGTCGTTTTCTGGTCGATAGAAATAGCTGGGCTGAGACCATCAATAGCATCTACATCTGGTTTTTCCATATTGCCCAAGAACTGACGAGCGTAGGCGGACAAACTCTCTACATAGCGACGTTGTCCCTCCGCATAGAGGGTATCAAAAGCCAGACTGGACTTCCCTGAACCTGACAAGCCAGTCACGACAACCAGCTTATCTCGCGGAATCTCCACATCAATATTTTTTAAATTATGGGCACGCGCCCCATGAATGACAATTTTATCTTGCATCTTTGTTCTTTCTAGTCCATTATTGCTTACCATTATACCAAAAAAAGTGAGATTCTATTACCCAAAAGGCTGAATTTGTAGTATAATAAAAAA